>NZ_WLVC01000018.1:0-85516 GCF_016859735.1 Lelliottia sp. RWM.1
AAGGGGTTTTAATAACTGGCTTAAAGCTGAAAGCTTTCCGGAACCCCCAGCCTAGCTGGGGGTTTTCTGTGCACAAAGAAGCAGGACGCAATCGCGCGTCCCGCTAAAGGTTTGATGGCGCGGAAACGAACGGCAACCGAGGGCTGCCGTTTGCTTTCTCTAATACCGCACACAAACCGATTTGGTTTCGCACCAGCCATCCAGCCAGTCGGGGCCAAAATCGCGGCCCGTACCGGACTGCTTCATGCCGCCAAACGGCAGATTCGCATCGATCAGGGTATGGCTGTTGACCCAAACGGTTCCGGCCTGAAGTCTGTCGGTATAGTCCAGCGCCTTACTGATATTTTGCGTCCAGACGCTGGCCGTCAGGCCGTATTCGGTGTCATTTGCCCGTTGTAACGCCTCTTCGCCATCGGTTACCCGTACCAGGTTAACAACCGGGCCGAATACCTCTTCGCGCGTCAGTCGCAGATTCGCATCCGGGTTAACCACCAGCGTTGGCGACACATAGTATCCTTTTCCGTCAGGTACATGGTTACCGGTAATCAGTTCAGCATTGTGCGATCTCGCCTCATCGAGGAAGGTCTGAACTTTATCGCAGTGAGCGCGGGAAACCAGAGGGTTAATGAAGGCCTGCGGCGACATACCTGGGCCGATACTCAGGGATTTCACCGCCTGTTCGAACCCGCTCACCAGGGTATCAAACAGCGGTGCTTCAATATAAACACGCGAGCTGGCAGCACATACCTGCCCCTGGTTCAGGAAACTGCCCATCATTAACCCTTCGATCACCCAGGCCGGGTCAGCATCCTTCAGCACAATCGCCGGGTTTTTGCCGCCTAACTCCAGCGTCACGCCCGTCAGCGTGTCTGCCGCGACGCGTGCAATCTGCTTACCCGTGGCCGTAGATCCGGTAAAGCTCACTTTGGCAATATGCGAATGTGACGTCAGCGCAGCGCCGCACACCACGCCACTGCCCGTCACAACGTTGAACACGCCGTCAGGAATACCGGCTTCGCTTGCCAGTTCAGCCACGCGGAGCATCGTCAGCGGAGTGGTTTCAGACGGTTTGATAACGATAGAACAACCTGCGGCAAGGGCTGGCATCACTTTCCACATGCCAATCATCAACGGAAAGTTCCACGGAACAATCCCGGCAACAACGCCCACCGGCTCTTTACGCGTCCACGCCTGATAGCGCGCCCCTTGTGGTAACGGAATAGAAAGATCGAGTGTTTTACCCGCAATTTTAGTGGTAAGGCCGGCAGTGTAACGCATCCAGTTCAGGGTACAGCCTACTTCAAACGCGCGGGAAATGTTGATGGATTTCCCCTGTTCCAGCGTTTCAAGCTGCGCCAGCTCTTCACTGTGCTGTTCAACCAGATCGGCAAAATGCAGCAAAATCCGTTCGCGCTCAGCCGGTAATTTTCCGGCCCAGCGTCGGGCAACAAAGGCGCGCCAGCCTGACATCACCGCACGATCAACGTCTTCAGCACTGGCATCAGCCGTCGATGCAATGACCTCACCGGTTGCCGGGTTGAACACCTCGAGTCGCTTTTCACTGTCAGATACCATCTGACGACCCTCGATCCACAGGCCATGATGGCGGTCTAAAAACTGCTGCACGCGGGTAAGAACTGCGATTTGTGATTCGGACATAGGGTACTCCTTCGTTATTATTCGCAGGGTGTTAGTGCAGTCTAAGAGGCCTTTCCCGAACTCGCTTTTCTCTGTGTGACATTCGCTTTGCCACCTGTGACAGGCTCCGCAAATCGTGATAATTCCGGCTTATTGCTCTGTTCCCGGTGAGTGTTCTTTCCTATAGTCAGCCTCACAAGTCTGACAAAATGCAACACAAATGCAACAATGCGAAAACATTGACGGTGCAGCGAGATAAACAATGGCGTGTGCAAGCGAGCAGGAAAAGTATCAGCAATGGCTGGCGCAAATTAACCAGGTCTGTGGCCGGTTTGCGGCACGTCCCTTGTCGGGCGAATTCATCGGTGAACTGGAAACCAGCTACGCCAGAAGCCTGAAATTAAGCACCGTTACCACTGGCAGTGTTACCCTGTATCGTACCCGTGAGGAGATCAAAACCAGTAACGATGCCTGGTTCTACACCGTATTTCAGCTTGAAGGGAGCGCTGAAATTGAGCAGGATGATCGGCGTTCTGTCCTTAAAACCGGTGATATTACGCTGATCGATGCCTCGCGCCCCTGCTCTATTTCCTGGCAGGACAAGTCGCGGCAGATCTCACTCCTTGTACCTCGTCAGATCATCGAACAGCAGTGCCGTTTTCAGGAAGTGAGCTGTGCATTGGCCCTGTCCCGCAATTTGCCGACTGTGCAGCTGAGTTATCGTCTGTTGCAAGAAAGTATGGGAAATACCGCGTTGAGCGAGCGGGAAAGTGAAGCCGCGCTGGAGGCGATGATTTGTCTGCTACGCCCAGCCTTTCAGCAACGCGAATCTGCACAACCCCGCAAAGAACGTCAGTTCCAGAATGTGCTGTCGCTGATTGACGACCACATCCAGTCTGAAGCATTGCGCCCGGAATGGATTGCCTCGGAAAGCGGGATGTCGGTACGTAGCCTGTATCGCATGTTTGCTGAGAAAGGACTGGTTGTGGCTCAGTACATTAAAAATCGGCGTCTTGACCGGTGCGCGCAGGAGTTACGCACCACCCGCGACGACGAAAAACTGGCGGGAATTGGCTACAGCTGGGGGTTTGCCGACCATAGCCATTTTTCAACCGCGTTTAAGCACCGCTTTGGTATGTCACCGGGAGAGTATCGCAAGCGTTCCCGGTAGCTATTTCCGCAACCATTTGCCGTTGATCCCTTTCACATATTCTCCTGGCTGCGCGCGGGAAACCAATTTCTGCCCCGCCATTTTCGCCACTTCATCTACCGGCAGGTTATTGCTGTCGGCCAGTTTTTGGTAATTTTCTGTTCTCGCAGAGTTGATTTGATTCACCAGTGCCAACGTTTCCGCATCCTGGCGTAACGGCGCAATATAGCCGCTCAGGGTTTCCCCAACGCGCCCCTGTGCGCGGGCATCATTTAAGGTCAATGCCGCAGCCTGAACGTTCATCCCCAGAGCCAGTAAAATGAGAGCGAGTGTGCGTTTCATGACATCCTCAGAACAGATCGCTGCGTGATTTAAGCAAGGTTTCAACATCCTTATCGACTTTAATATGAATTTCGTGCTCGATTTTCACATTCATATTGATCGTAATCGGCTCTTTTGGGGCCGCGACTTCAATGCGCGGCGTACAGCCCGTCAGCAATACCACGACGCCTGCGGTGAGCGCACCAGCCAGCTTTTTCATTGTTGTTCCTCACTTTCCTTGCCTGTCGAACTGCGGGAATCAGGTATCGCCGCGTGTTGCTCAAACCATGTTTGCAAATTGTCCCCAAAACGCAGGCTGCGCCAGAGGGTAAATACGTTTTCTTCATGGGTGTAATTAAGATGCACAGTACTGCTTTTCCCCTCTACACGGCTGGTTCCTTTTATCGTGGCTTGCATGGTTAATACACCCAGATTATCTAAATTGATTTTCGTCCACGAGCGAGAAATTTCCATGTAACGAAGCCAGTTAATTGCGGCTCCGGCCACCATATTGTCTTTTACCACCGCATCCGCCGTATCTTTGTCGATACGCAGCGTCATGGGGCCAGGGTTGGTTAACCAGCCATCTTTGATGATCCATTTTTCGTTATCCAGCCAGAATGGCAGTGCGCCGCTGACCGGGCCTGACATCGCAAACTGTTTCGGATTTACTGCGCTGATAAGTTCGCTGGTCGAGATATTCTGAACCCGCAAGAGCGCGGGATCGTGCTGTGGCATCCGCAATTGCTGCATGGTGATTTTGCCGCCAAGCGCATCAACGCTGACATTGGTCAACAGCAGCGGATTTTCATCGCTCCAGGGGTAATTGCCCTGCAAATCAGCCGAAATGTTGCGCGCGGTGACCAGGTTTACCACCTCTCCAATACGCAACATTACCGGGCCACGCGTGCCGAGTGACCAGGTTCCCTCGCTGAAACGGAATGGCAGGACAAAATCGACGCCGTTAATCTGGTTATCCGGCATCCAGGCGCTACCCGCCTTCAGCACGCCGTGACCACCGGCTTCAAAGCCTTGTCCCGCTGCCGCAGAGAAAGCCACCTGTGCGTAAAGGTCGCCCTCACGCAGCGTCATTTTCCAGTCAGGTGGGATCAGCGGTTGAAACACGGTGAGTGACTGTTTAGGCCACCAGGCCTGACCACGAAGCCGTTCGCCGTCCCAGCGCCCATTCACCTGGACTGGACCTATTTTTCCGGCATGGAGATCGCCTTTAAACTGGAAGAACGTTGGATCGCTGCCGTCAACATTGAATGTCAACACGGACGGCGGAAGCACACTGCCGCCGGTAAACGTGGTTTGTTCCGCATTCAGCGACAACGCGCCGCTAAAGGTCGGTTTTTCAGGATCGCGCATCCAGCGAACCGGTTTATCCAGGATCAGGCGCGGTTTATTGACCAGCATCGTGCCGTACTGAAGTTTGTCGAATCCGGTTGAGAGATCGGTGAGTTCAATGATGTTGTCACGCCATTCACCTTTGCCCGCGACATCCCAGCGCGCATTCATCGGGGTGAAACGCCCTTTTCCCCAGTAGCGCCATTGCCACAGACCGTTATCGGGCAGGAAGTCGTTAGCCTGGCCATCCAGATGCAGGACAAAGTCCCCCATGTCATTCTCGTGCGCCCGCAGAATAGCCTGTAGCCGGCCATCGACCCCTTTCTGCGTCAGTTTGACACCCGCAAGCGGCCAACGAATTTCATCAATATTGAGGGAATTAATGATTCGGCCACGCGAACGTAATAACGCGCCAGGTTCAAATGCCAGTTGTGGATCGCTCAGGCTCCCGGTTAATCTTGCCGGGAGTTTGGCATAGAGGATCAGATCGTTTTGTTTGGCCTCACCGCTCAGGGATAACGGCATATCACTGTTCTGCATACTGAGCGTTCCTGGCCCAATATTCAGCACCGCGTTGCCTTTCCCTGCATCCCCGTGGGTAAGAACATTCAGTCGACCGGTCAATGTGGTTTTCTCAAGCCCTTCTTGCCAGTTCTCGGCCCGAAGGCCTACGCGGCCACTCAGCGGCATACCAGAGACATTCCAGTTCCATCGCCCGTCGCTGATAGTCAATTTTTGCGCCGTGATTTGCCACGGTAAATCGAGTAACGGATCGGGATTGTCACGAGCCATCACCACCAGTTGCCCCTGATTTTGCTCCCAGTCAAGATCGGCATCCACCAGCGAGGAGAGTTGCGGCACGTTAAATGTCGCCAGTGCGTGCCCTTTCACCGGCACGCCATCCGGAACAAGCGGTAACGTAAATTCGCCCACCAGCTTAACGGGTTGCGGGTAATCCGGCAGGTGAGCTTCGAATTCGCTTATCGTCAGGGTTTGACCGCGGAGTTTGCCCTGGATGTTCACTTGATCACCTTTATAGGTGATCTCCTGGACGGCAGGCGTCAACGACGCATGCAATTCGCCCTGCCACTGCTGCCAGGGTAATAACGTCAGACGATGAATGGTGAGCCAGGTGTTAGGCAGAAGAGATTGCCACTCGGTCAAGGTTTTAGGCGCTGCCGTTGAGGGCGCTGTTTGGGGCAATTTACTCAAACAGGCCGTATTGAGTTCAAGCGCACCGATATCCAGCTTCCAGCGACTGGGGTGAGCCAGGGTCGCATTTTCGACTCTGGCAATCTCACAATCGTCGACCAGATAGCGAAGGTCAGGGATCACGAGGGCGTGGCGGGACAGCCGGGGACTCTTCTCGAACGCGATGCGGGTTCCCACGGGCAACCAAATCCCGGCAAGCGTCGGGACCCACTGAGCGAGCGTCATCAGCAGCGTCAGCGGCAAAAGTACCAACAGCAAGAGTAGCGCTATCGCGGCTTTGTATTTACCCTTCATGGGCAGTTAATATCCTGATTTAGCGAAAAAAATAAGCCGACAGTGCCGATCATTGTCGCATGTTTAGCCCGTCAGTTGAAGTGAATGCCTTTTTAAGGATAGATGCTCTCGACCCAGGAGGGAAACTCTTTGCGGCTCCGTTTATTGGTAAAACAACAAGCCCCTGTCAAGGGGCTTCGTGATGAGCATACAACTGAGGTTTATTGCGATGTGTATTTGCTTTTCAGCATATCCAGTCTTTTTTGATCGTCTTCACTGAAGGAGCCTGAGTCAAAAAGTGCATTACCATCAGCCCCATCCAGTCTCATCACTTCTACGGTAAAGACCGCATCTTCTGGCGCCTGAACTTTTCCCCAGTCGGAAAACATATTCGGCAAAAGAGGCCAGTTGGCTTTTTCGCCAGGCTCCAGGCCGCCAGGGATTGAGTAGTTGAAGGTATCGACCAGCCAGGGAATGGTGCGTCCTGGTGAAGCAATAGTGCCTTTGAAATAGGCTCGCGAAACAGGACTCGTGGTTTTGTTTTCAACACTGAGTTCAATGACAGGACGAGGACCACCAAACTCTTGTTTTTCAAAGAAGAAGCGAGATTTGTTCACAACGAAATTACGCAGGGACGCTTTAGCCGTTTGCGACGCCGTTTTCTTCTGTTGCAGTTCTGCAATTTCCTGAAGCGCCTGCTGCTGTTCTTTTTTGGCTCTCTCAGCCTGAATAGCTTTCGCTTCGCTGATGATCTCTTCCCCTGTTTTGCCGTTTAACGCCGCTTTTACCTTCTCAGCTTGTGCGGTTGCGATCGCATCCCCGTTGCCTGAAAACGCCCCCGCCATGACCGCTTTCATGTCGACGTTACTCATCATTATCGTTGTTGCCGCGTCGCTAAACGCTTGTCTTTTATCTTCAGGAAGCGACTCTTTAACCTTCTGAAGCGAGGTTTTCATCGATTCGTCTGTTGACGTATCCACCTTTGGTTTATCACACCCAGAAAGCAACAAGACCAACCCGCAAGCAAACACCATTTTTTTCATTTTCATCTCCTTGATAATTATACTTTACGCCTCATAACTGAGGGGATGACAAACATCAGCCTCCCTCTTTTTGACGCTGTCGATCATGCTTTCTGGCCTCAAACCGGCCGTTCAGGCTTTATCAGCCAGCGCGCCTCCATTTCGCCATCTGTTCTGAGAAAACACAGGCTAATGAAAGTCGTGTAGTTTGAATATCATAGAGTTATTGGGTATAGATGCTCTAGAATTATTCATAGAACCCATTGAATTCAATAATATTTTATAAATTGTAAGATTATTTTAATCATGCTAACGTGAATGCAAAATCACTGGAGAAAGTCTTATGAAACTCGCGGTATATAGCACAAAGCAGTACGACAAAAAGTATCTGCAACATGTTAACGAGGCTTACGGATTCGAACTTGAATTTTTCGACTTTCTGCTTACCGAAAAAACAGCCAAAACAGCCAACGGATGTGACGGTGTCTGCATCTTTGTCAACGACGATGGCAGCCGTCCGGTTCTGGAAGAGCTGAAAAAACACGGTGTGAAATACATTGCCCTGCGTTGCGCGGGCTTTAACAACGTTGATCTCGATGCCGCCAAAGAGCTGGGTCTGAAGGTCGTGCGTGTTCCGGCCTACTCTCCGGAAGCCGTCGCGGAACATGCCATCGGCATGATGATGTCGTTGAACCGCCGCATTCACCGCGCGTATCAGCGTACCCGCGATGCGAACTTCTCTCTGGAAGGATTGACCGGTTTCACCATGTACGGCAAAACCGCTGGCGTGATCGGAACCGGTAAAATCGGTGTTGCCGCACTGCGTATTCTGAAAGGCTTTGGTATGCGTCTGTTGGCGTTTGATCCGTATCCAAGCGCTGCCGCACTGGAGCTGGGTGTGGAGTATGTTGATCTCCCGACGCTGTTTTCCCAGTCAGACGTTATCTCCCTGCATTGCCCGCTGACGCCGGAAAACTACCATCTGCTTAACCAGGCAGCGTTTGATCAGATGAAAGACGGGGTGATGATCATCAACACCAGCCGTGGGGCATTGATTGATTCCCAGGCCGCGATCGAAGCACTGAAAACCCAGAAGATTGGCGCGCTCGGAATGGACGTTTACGAGAACGAACGCGATCTGTTCTTTGAAGACAAGTCTAACGACGTGATTCAGGATGATGTCTTCCGTCGCCTGTCGGCCTGTCATAATGTCCTGTTCACCGGACATCAGGCCTTCCTGACTGCCGAAGCGTTAATCAGCATTTCCGAAACCACGCTGGGTAACCTACTGCAACTGGAAAAAGGCGAAACCTGTCCTAATGCGCTGGCGTAAGTAAAACAAACGGCAACCCACGGGTTAATGCCGATCAGTTAAGGATCGATTGACCGATCCGGTGGCTGGTGTAAAAAGGGTTCCATGTTCATGATGGAGCCCTTTTTAAATGGAACTTTATCAGGCACCTGGCATTATCAACGCCACCACTCCAGAGCGTGCCCGTAGTCTCGCCGACCTCATTCCCCCGGCGCTTATTCAGCAGGCACTCACGCTGACCGATACCGTCACTTTGCGTAAACGCAAGGCAGGTGCTGACATCACTGACAGACCCGAATCGTTATCCAGGCAATGACATCAGTGAGTTATATCGCCACCGCCGGGAAACAGAGCTGGGTGTAGCGCGGCGCGTAAATCGCGAATCTTTGACAAATAAGTTTGGATCGCCTTCGACGATCCAATTTTAAATGTCAATTTTAGAGCACTGGCGGGGTGTCAGGCCAACTTACATCAGGCGCAGTGGAGATATCGACGGCCTTTAGCGCTTTGATGTACTTCATCCAGACCGTTAACTTAGCTTTATCCTCATCATCAATAATGCCCAGAGACAATTCAATGCGCCAGTCAGCAGTAATCGCGTTAGCCTGCGCAAGAAGAGCCTGCCGTTCTTGCTCAGCAGCAAATATTTGCGAAGACTTCAGGGCATCGGCATCAGTTACCCATTCAGAGCCATTCCATGTATCGTATTGTGTGCCCGGCGCAGCCAGAGTAAAACCGTCACGAACAGCCCCTATATAGTCAACAATGACCGGTTCAGCCGTCGCCGTCGAATACACCGTTTCCTCCCTGAAGTCCTGCTTAACCGTCCATTGCTTATCAGCATAAACCGCAATCTCACGCGACTGTACTGCTGGCGCGGGTTTCAGCGTGGACTGTCCTGGAATACCCGTTCCCGCAAGAATGCGCACATCATAAGAGCCGGTAAACTCGCCTGTTTCGACGCTGAATCCATAAACGGTTACAGTTGTTGTCTCTACTGCATTGCCGTTTTCATCAAAAATGTCTGACATTATTTAGCCCTCACAATCTGGTTCCATGCGACGTTTTTCACACGGACTTCAGGCGCTGTTCTTACCTGTGCTGCAGCATTAATATTCAAATTCCTGAACGGTATGGTTGCTCCGGTTCCGCCCTGCAGGGGCTGGGAGCCGGTCCCAGAGTAAGACAGAACACCGGAGGCTGTGTTGGGGTCCTGAGTCCATACATTTGCAACAGCGCCGACAATATTCTGGATTGCATCGTCCTGGTTGCTCAGCAGTGAACGCCCGGAGTCAATACCTCGCCCGTTATCCCATCCCCTGGCAAACTTTCCGCGCATATCAGTCGGTAACTGAAGAGTGGGATGCAGTTGGGCAAGCAAGGGATATTTCACCGCGTCGAACGTCTGTCCCATGTAAGGGATGAACTCCATTTTCATATCAGGCCAGATTTCATGCGGCATCAGAGCGAGCGGCCAGTCAACAAGTTCACCAATCAGAGGGCAGCCGTATTTGGTCATTGAAATCACATCGCCCAAACCAAGGTTTGAGAGAGCTTCCTGTACGGCATCCGCACCATCAGCTTTGATATCAGAAAACGGATGTGTGCGGATCAGAAACAGTTTTTTCATCGCTGCATAGAGCTGTGTATGGTCTGTCTTTTCCGGGTCGATACCTGCTTTGATGAGGAAATTCAGCAGTTCGGACTGAATGATATTGAACCAGTCAGGACCAGGATAAGTTGGCGGGACGCCACCACCCCCCTCAGTGAAGAAAGTCGGCGTAGTGCTGACTACTGGACCCGGCGCGGGCATGACAGGAACAGCAGAATTATTATCAACAAAATACATTGCTGAACTCCTTACAAATAAAGGTAATCGTAGTTAGTACCTGCAAGCCGATATTTCGACAGCACGCATTCAAGGTTACTGGCCCGGTCATTCAACAGTGGTGTCATGCAGCCATCCATACAGGTAAAACGTCCGCCAGTAATGTTCTGAACATCCACCTGGAGCAACCAGCGATAACGTGCAGGGAACAGCGGATACATACAACTACGCAGACAGTGATGAGGCAAAATCACGCGCACTGTAATAGTGAACCCCAGCGTTTTGGCTACAGCTTCAATCTGCCAGGGGGCAAGGCCACCCTTGCGGTGATATTTCTCAACCACAGCAGCACGGCGGTCCTCAAAGGTTCCTGAAGGAAGATCACACTCAGGAAGTTCGAGATATTTTTCCCAGTCTTCAAGCAAAAGAAACGTCGTCTCAGGGCGCATCTCATTCAGCAGCACATCACCGGATGATTCAACCCGGCTTAAACGACGTGCTAACGCGCGTAAAAAGCGCGTTAAATCGGCATTATTTTCACGCGACCAGGCTTTACCACGCGGCATTACCTGCTGAAGGGCATGGAGCCAGTCATCTACTGAGTGAGCCATGTGATACCCCCGATAGTAATCAGCTCGCTTGTGCTGGCTGTCGTATCGGTGGTGACGGAGAGATCGTAGTCTGTCACCCCAGTAGCTTTACCAATGGATGTACGTAATGCGGAGACACCCAATGTCTGTCCCGGAGAAAGGGTCTTCTGCAGTGCGACAAGGTTGGTCTGAACGGCTGTACGCGTTGAGGTGTTATCCGGGATAAGTTTAATGGACATCGGGACAGGCTTAAGGGTCAGCGCAACGGGCCATACCTCAATTCCTCCCGGCTTGCCAACATAGTTGCCCGTAGCAGGGTCTGCATGACGAAACAGCCAGTTTTGCATGTTTTCACGGTCTGTATCTGTAGGTGTTATATCAGCCCGGCCATCATAGACCCACGCAAGGCCCACCGTACTCGGTCCGTGCCACGCATCAAAACACCAGGCACGGCTTACCCCTACAACCTCGCGTGCCCAGATAACATAATCATGGACAGCACCGCCTACTGGCGGATTACGTTTACGGAAAAGCAAACGGTCAAGAAGCTCGACAATGGACTCCACATCGGCTCCACCAGTAATTCCGGCATCATCGACTGTGCCAGAACTGTCAGTGCCAGCTAATGGGGAGAGCAGCGTTAGTGTCTCGCCTGCTGCAAGGTTCCCCCCGACTCCCGCCTCATCAGCCTGGACCTGCACAGAAACAGTCCCTGTGACAGGCTGAGATGAGCTGATAACGCGATAAACAACACTGGCAGTGGTCTGCATCTCAGTATCAACGGGAAGGGCAGCCGAACTGGTAAAGACTACCGGACCAATGGCAAAGGAGGACGGTTTGCGAATAACCCCCTCAGAGGCAGCCGCATCAATGATGGTCTGGTCATCAGATTTAGGCGACGGAATTATCTGGTCAGCAATCCAGCTCTGGTGGTCATATAAATCTCGGGCCTGGCTGCTTACAGAAATATTAATCGCATTCTCTACGCCGACAGGGGGCAGTGAAGGTACGCCCAGTTCAATTTCAATATCCTTTTTACCGTCGGCAATGATTTTACTTAGCGCGGGGACGTTAAATGGCATTTGTTGTAGCCTCCCAGCGACGGCTAAGTTGAATAGTGAGCACCGATTTATCTGGACGTGTCAGAGTCACAATGAAATTTATTCGATCCATTGAAGCAATAGTTGCTTCTACAGATGCAGTTCTTGCATACCCGGCACGCAGCAGAGGCTGCATTGCGAGACGGGCATAATTCTCAACTCGCTGGCGAACGGACTCGGTCAGCTTCTGACGCTCAAGCAACCAGAGTTTAGAACCCCACGGAAACTCGCTGTAGGTATCACCCGGCCAGCCGCGTGCATCATCAGAACCATCGGGGATTTCGTCATCAATGTCAGCGCGTGCATCGGTGAAAAGACAGATAAGGACTAAAGTGACAAGCCCGTCGTCAAGCGACAGGCCGTCATGTTGGATGGTTATGTCACCACGTGATAAGAAATTTTCCCAGCTCAGTCCGATGGTCATAAAGGTTCTGTGGTATCTTCATTGTCGCCATCCTTATGAATATGTTTAAGGAAGGATTTACCTTTAACGGTAATATCCTCCGCAAAATCAGTAGGACCGACGAATTTAAGTTGAGCGCTATTAATCTCAAATAAATCGGCGGCGCTATAATTTACCCGTTTCCCTCTTACATCTATTATTCCGCCTTTCTTCAGAATAATCATCGACTGGCCATCCTGATGATAAAGACAGACGTCTCCTGCCGCCAACCCTTTAGGTCGACAGCGTTTATCTTCAACTGCAATTGCTACAAGACTTTCACGCCTGCCGCCAACGGCAAGAATGATCGCCTCGCTACCAGACGGAGGGACGGAGGTAAATCCATATTGCTGAAAACGCTCCACGTCGTCATTCGTCGCGTCAGCCAGGGACTGCACCTGCAGGTTCTGGCGACCCAGACTGTCAGTAACGATACGTACAACCGCACGATCTACAAGAAGGCGAAGACGACGCCCAATCTGGTTTAGGGTGCGGGCAAAGTTTGCCGGATTCAGTCCCATGTTGCGGTTACCTTAGCTTTACTGGATTTTTTACCTGCGGTTTTAGCCTGTGTCTGCGGCAGGTCAAGCGATTCTGGCGGAACAAGGGCAAGCACTGCCGTGCGGCCACCATCGCCTTCAGTGAGCGTTACACTCTTGATAAGCCAGGTGGTATCCAGGTTTTGAATCGGGTCACGAATGGGAACAAGTATGTTTTTCTGCCACAGTGGGCCGGTATTACCGTTCTCCCGCCAGCCTGCTACGGTGATTTCCGTGGTGTTGGCCTCACCCATCATACGAGCTTTGTACCAGTCACCGCGCGTGCTGGCTCCACCGACGGTCAGGCTGTCTTCGTTAACGAGGATTTTCGGGCGATACCGGTTAATCTCTTCGTCGTTAATACTTACCTGACGGCCGCCAATAACTTTGGCGGGCTGGTCATCCCATGTCGCGCCACCTGCACTGGAGCTACCTTTCACGATGTACTGGCTGGCACGTTCACGCCAGCTAAAGCGTCCACGTGCAGCAAGAATATTTTCACCCAGAACCAGTGACACCGATGCCCGCCTTTTTGATGCACGGGTGATAACAAGATTGCCGGAAGTATTAGAGGTAAGAAGTACACCGCGTTGTTTGGCAAGCCTGTCGAGCAATTCAAAGCCTGTTTCACCCTGTTCAAGAACCACGCTCGGGAATGCCTCACCCGTATCCGTCTCATTAATTACACTGATGCCATAGGGCTTCGCAATTTCAGTGGCCAACTGCTCAAGGCGAATCCCTTTCCATTGCCCGGACTTATGTACAACAGAGCTATCAACAAGATCACCTGTTTTATCCCGCCCCATCACGCGAATAGAAACGTTTTCGGCGTCATAGCTTGGAATGAAGTCGTCAATATACCCAGTGAGCACAGTGTCGCTGCCAATGGTCACAGAACAGGGCAACCCCTCTTTGATTGTGCGAGGAGCCGCATCTGACCACTGGGTAGTGATGGTCAGATCAAACTCACCGGCAATCGCATCCAGTGAGCTGGTGACAGACATTTCTGTCCAGCCATCCCATTTCTGGCCTGCAACAGTCAGTTCAACAGTTTCCAGAGTCTGCTGGTTATCCATTATTCAATCACCTCAATCGTTGTAGACGGGAGAATGAATGATGGATCACGAAGCCGGTTGCGGGAGACGATGACATTACGTTGTTCAGTATCACCAGTTTCACGCCATGCCAGCAAAGCTGCCGTGGTCGTGACCGTGCAGTTCAGCTCTCGAATGTCCGGCAACTTTGCGCCACGCACTCGCACATCATTAACCACTGCAAAACGCAGATCGCGCAGGGTATGCCATAGCTCGCGCTGACCCTTCTCAACAGCCGTTACCGCCTGCTCTGCCAGCTGCTGTGCCAGTGCATTACCTGCTGCCGTGGCCTCCGTTGATGTATTAAAGGTTATAGTGGCTACTGCCTCGGCCTGTGCAACCAGAGAAGTGATTCTCACCATCTGACTAAAGTCGGTGATGTTGGTCTGCATTGTCTCAGAAGGCATGATCACGGCGGCCGGTACACTGCTGGCCATGCCAGTAATGCCATCTGCAGGAGAGCTTGCCGTTACTGGTATGTCACCAGGAAGACTCTTTGTTGCTGCTTTGGCGGCGCGTTCTCCATCCCACTGATTCCGGAGCTGGTCATAGACACGAAGTGACCAGGGCGGCTCGCTGACAATATCGCGAATGCTGCTGGTCAGGTTTGCGAACTGACGAATCAGCTCGCCAGGCTTCGCGATAATGACACCAGCTAAATCCTTGAAACGTCCTGCACGATCTACCCAGTCAGTCAGCGCAGACGGAATGGTTGGGAGGTTCATTACCAGCCCCTGCAGGTCATCAAGTAATGTATCTGTCATGTCTCCGAGACCATCAAGTGCAGCAAAATAGTCACCGTTTGCCAGCGCTTCTTTCGCCGCATCTGCGGCACTCAGTGAAGTCTGGCTGGTATCTTCTGCCCCTGACGGAAAGAGCCGTTCTCCAGCTTCAAAGACCTCAAAACTGATATATACAACACCACCTTCTTCGGTGCTCAGACGGTGAGAAACCTTACCGACCTGCACTTTCTGAATACCGAACCACGGGTGTACAAGTTCACCCGGTCCTGCCGTGTTAAGCGCTTTTAAAAGGGCTTCTAACTGCTTTTGATAATCCTTACCCAGTAGCTTGCCGTTTATCTGCTGCTGTGTCAGAACTGCACCATTGTCTTCAGTCCAGCCCACTTCTTTCTTGGGAAATGCGCGGGGGATTGCACGACGGCCACCGGTTCCTTCGTTATCGACAAAATAGAAAGGAACGTTGCGAAAAGATGCATCCAGCAATGTTTCCCATTCACCTGTTGCCATCAGTTTTGCTCCACCGAAGTCACGCCTGACTGGGCGCTGAGAGTGATACCTGGCTGGTCCATTTTGACGCTCTTCACACTGGCAGCGCCTTCCACAACCACGCGAATCTCACCCTTCAGTGATTGCGGAACGACAGGATAGGCAAGGTTTTGATTCTGAGGTTGTAGATTTGCCCACGGCTCAGGATTGGCTATTTGTGGATTGTTACCTATGGATGTAAACCAATCCTTAATATCACTCCACATTGTTTGTCGATCATTATTTGCTTGAACTTTTTTAAATAACTCATTCTTCTCTTCATCACTCTCAGGAAATGGAATGATAGAAGTAATTTCATTAGCCGTATTTATTGCTGTAGAAACTAAACCCAGTTTTCCTGGTAACTCAGGCAGTTCTGAATTATTACCTGAATCACTGTTACTACTGCCATCACCACTATCTAAACTATTCGCAGGAAAGTTCGTAACATATACAGGCATGACTCCGGAGCCAAAAACATCGGCAACACCTGACGGAATACCTTTTCCTTTACCTACACCAAAAATATCCATTACGCCCTTGCCGAGCTGGAAGGCTTTACGGGCAGCAATAATTCCGCCGACGGCAATCGTGATATTTTTCCCAATCTCAAGCCAGTTCTGAACCGTTTCCTGGTCAACCGAATTTAATACATCGGCCAGCTCTTGCACCGGTTTTGCAAGATTGCTGTTAGCGAATTTCTCCCAGGTCGTCTGAAGACTCTGAACTGCTGATGTGAAATCCTGAGCCGCATATGCGGCATCGTTCATAATGCCTTGCCCGTCTGCAGCTACCGACTGATAACGTTTCAGGTTCTCTGCACCTTTCCCTGATGTAACGCTACTTATCAGAAGAATGCTGTCCTGATTAAATCCTGCCCCGAGCAACCTGCCGTTCTGCTGCTCTGCGCCTTTACTGCCTGATTTTTTTGCGATCTCTTCGAGCAAAACCGGTAACGAGCGCATCTTCCCTTCTTTATCGAAGACATTCACACCGTTACTCTTCAGGGTTTTTACAACCTTAGGAACCTGCAAATCCCGGATGAGGTTTTCAACGGCCGTGGCCGCTGTATCCCTGTCACCGGTCACATCAATTGCAGACTCCAGTGCGACACCGACATCTTTAATCCCTTTGACACCACTACCACCTGCAGCGGAATACATAGAAAATGCCCTGACGCCTTTTTCAGCGATATCTTTTAATTCAAAAGCGCCTTCTTTCCCCAGCTTATTCAGGGTATCCATTGCCTGTAATGTCTGCTGTTCAGTCATAAGCTGGAATTTAGGGAACTGGGCAAACAGGCCACCGATGGATTCACCTGAACCGCCTGAAGCTGCAATTGAAGCAGCGAGGTTGTTCTTATTTTTAAAGCCAAAGTCGATATCACCGGTGACCGTACCGATTTTCTCAACAGCACCAATCACTTCGCTGTCATCCACTTTGAACTTAATCGCCGCATCCTGCATACCGCTGAACATCTGGGCCATCTCAGCACGCGTTTTCTCTGCAGCAAGGCCCATGCGGGTAATACGACGGTCAGTCTGAGCAAAATCTCTCAGCATCGCTCCGCCAGCGAAACCGGCGATCATACCGGTGTATCGGTTACCCAGAGCGTCAAGTCCACGTCCCGCAGCGGCAGTGGTTGCCTTAACAACAGACATTGCCCGTTCATTACGACGGGCGAACTCTGACATGTTAGAGCCGTACTGACGGGCTTTGGCCGTAAGGTTCCCGGCCAGGTTAATCAGGATCTCAGTTGTGAGGCGGCTTGCCATTTTGCTTCCTCAGTTGTTCCGTCAGACGCAGCAGCTGCCGCAAGGGCAACTGCTGAAGGTAGTTAATATCAAAACGCTGCGACAGGTTGACGATAAGGTTACTGAGCGCCGTCGCCAGCGGCATCAGCTCGCCCCCGTTTTTCGGTCTCCGTGAGTAATCCGTCCATTGCGTCTGCCTTTTGTGTGAGCAGTTCAAGGTCTTCCGGGTGGAAGGCGTAGAGCTGTTTGACGGAAAGTGGTCCAGGAATACTGCCCACCTGCAGAATCTGACGCCGCAACATCTCCAGCCCCATAAGAACCTCAGAGCAGTACGCTACGGCCTTGCCATTTTCACCGATAACTACACGCTCCGCTGCCAGTTGGGACTTAATCACGTCCTCTGACGTCAACTCACGAAGGGTAACGGCTGTATGACAGGCCTCGTCTTCTGTGCCTTTGCCAGTGACGAAGCCATGTTTGAGGGTGATGTTCATCTCTGCCATCTGTTACACCTTCACCAGTTTGGTTCCGATGAAATTGGCACTGATCGTGCCAGCATCTTCATCCAGTTCAGCTGGGTTGTCTGTGGCGGAGCCGGTCATCATATAGTTCAGCCCGTTATCTCCTTCAAACATCACCGTCACGTTCTCCCAGTTACTGATTTCAATAACATCCATGTCCTCTCCAGCGGCGATGGTCATCTTGATAGAGGGACCTGCCATCTTACGGGAAAGCCCCCAGACTTTACCTCCGCCCATGTGCTGTGTACGGGCAAACCCGCCCGGATTCAGGGTGGATTTACCTTCTGTTTTAATTTCGCGTCCGTTAACACGGATGGACGCCATCCCGAGAATGGTCGACATTCTTCCTCCTTACTGTTTGAACTGGATGAGACCGGCAAGTGTGCGAAGCTGATTGACCAGGTTTGGATGCGCGAGGAAGTTCAGACGATTGGCATCGTTGCTGTCGATTTCGACATCAAGCGTGTCTTTGTAGTCGTCGAAATCTTCCACCAGACCTGCCGGGACCAACTCCGTCAGGGCGATATCCAGCAGCTCTCCGCGTGCAATCTTTGGCGTAATTACCGGCTGACCGGGGTCGAGTAACTCAAGAACATCATCACCTGCCAGCTTGTGGCGGGGGTAACGGTTAGAGAAACGGTTTTTGATGATGTAGCGGATACGTCCAAGTGTTGCCGGTGACTGCACATCAAGATACGACGTATCCGGGTCGCCGAACTGGTTCACGCGATACATGGTGATTTCACGATCAATACAGACGTTGCCACCGGCATCGACAAAGTGTGTGGCCATACCATCGTGCAGAAGCAGGTTGCGTTCTGGCATATCCCAGCGAACCTCTTTTTCAGGGGCAAGAATGCCAGGCATGACCAGCGTCTGCAGTGGGCGAGCCGGGTCGATGGCCAGATAATAAGAGGCAATGCCACCGTAGGAGGCAGCCCACAACCAGTGCGGTTGCGGAGCAATATTGGTGGACATGTTTGAAATCAGCCAGTCGTTACGGGCATCACCATACGTGCCTGTTTCAGCGTGTGTGCCGCGATATCCCGACCAGAGCTGCGCTTCAATCATCTTCAGCGGCCCCCAGCGTGACACCAGTTCGTCACGGATGGTGTTGAGGCTCTCGGTATCATTGAAGGCAAAGACGATATCGGTGTACCAGTCATCACCCAGAGCCGCGACGACAGCTGTAATGTCCGGTGTTCCAGAACCCCCAGCAAAATCAGTCACTGCCACCGCAATACCTGCAGGCAGTTTCTCGCCAGGGTAGTAGTTCAGGCGCACATCCATAGCGTTAGTGCCTTCACCCTTCCAGACTGCCATCAGTTCTACGGTGTCTGTTGTTGTGGCCTTTAATGCGGCAGTAACCTGGGTGTTCGGTTTGCTACTGGTGGCAGCGATAATAGCACTGGTAACAGCAACAGGATCATCACCGACAGCGACGCCCACCTTAACAGGAATACCGTTAATCATCAGCGCCAGCGTGCCTGCAGCCGTGGCTGCGCCGGTGATTTTCAGTGTCGCTTTCGCGGCTGTACCAGCTTCCAGATCATTAATCCCCATCCCATAGGTTTCGGTATAGCTGTTCGCCTTACGGAACATCTTCAGCATTTCAGCCAGTTGGGAACCTTTCCCGTAAAGGTTTTCCGCCGTACCGTCGCTGGTAATGCGGTTCTGGGTCAGGGCTGCAGCAGTACCACCCGTCAGTTGATGACCAATGACGATCACTTTGCGGGATTGAGCCGGGGCGCTGCTCAATGCCTGCGAGTTGTCAATTTCGATATAAATAAGCGGGACACGGATATCATCCGGAATTGAACCAAGCGACATTATTTTTTCTCCCCGGCTTTAGATGACTGAGTATCAGGCTGGGCCTGTTCAGTTTCGATGTTGGTGATGGTTACATCACCCTCAGTGCGGCGGCGATACCACCAGGCGTTTGCGGTCAGGGTTTCCCCCTCAGGCTTCAGGCGTTCACCGTTAGCTTTACGCACCAGCAGTCCTTCACGGGCTGGTTTAATCAGTTGTTTCATTGTTTGGTTCCCTTACGTTAATCACACCGTCAATCTGAGTTGCTCCGCCGTTAACCGCGAATGTCGCCCCCAGTCGGAGGAAGTCAGGCAGAGCGTTAATGTCGATTTCATCATCAAGCCGGAACTCCTGTTCCCACGTAACAGCCCACATGGTCAGTCCCAGCTCGTTCAGTCCACCGGAATAGATGTTGTCAGCACTGATGGCACTGGCTGCACGCTCAGCCTTCATGCCCGTGGCTGCATCACGTGCAGCGATTCGGCGAGCGAGCTTTCCAACCAGAACCTCACAACGCAGGTCGCGGGAATGCCCCCACGAATCAGTTGCCATGACATAGGCCGCCCAGGTGACATCGCCAACCATGCCGCCTGCACGTGAACGGATGTTGCGGATGCGAAGAGCAGCAATGCGAATACAACCATCACGGTCAGACAGGTAGGTTTTCACCTCCTGAGGCGTATTGAACTGCCCTATGTGGCGTTCGATAACTGCCACCTGGTCAGGGTTATTACCCAGAAGCCCCTTGTCCTGCTCATCTTCCGACGGGGGCTTTTTAATCCAGGCAATGATATTTTCAGCAGCTGAGATCGTACTGCCGGTGGTCAGTAGTTCGGGACGGTTGTTCATGGAAGAATCCCCTGCCAGAAGTCACCGATGACATGCATCAGCTCTTCACTGTTTTCTGATGAAAGTCCGAGGTATTCGCGCTGCGGCGTATCCATCAGACGCTTATGAGCACCAACGGACTGCCAGACTCCGTGCTTCAGTGCGCGGCCAAAGGCCTGGGTGATAAGGCGCTTGTGAGCACTGACGGAAACACTTCCAGCAAAACCGTCCTGGTGTACGGCGGCATAGGCCAGTGGTGAACCAACACGCACACGGCCGCGTTCGACGATGTACTGGATGCTGTCCAGCAGATCGCCATTACCCTGAAGCAGGCTCTGGTTACCGTGGCGTGTCTTACGATACCCCTCTGACCAGTCCTGCCATTTCTCACCTGCAGGGCTGGTTTTCTCATCGCTGATACGACGGCGGGTCTGGGATTCAACAATGGCCCCGATGTTCTCCAGCAACTCTTCCTGAAGTGAACTGTCGGAGAGTTTCTCGATGGCAAGCCGGATTTGAGAAAGCTTCTCCGCTCCCATAACCTCCACGGAAATAGACATCACAGCACCCCGCGAAGCTTGTTACGGGTGAAAAGGCGCGTATTGTCTGAGACGACAATCATCTTTCCACTGTCGGTTTCCGGGGCGGGCGTATCAGTCGGCAGCCCGAGGTCCCGCGTCCCGTTAGCGATCTCTTTTAACGTGCGAATGGCGTCGTCGTAACGCTTCTGGATTTCATTAGTTATCTGGCTGTCGCGTTCTGACAGCCAGTAAATCGCAATGGATACAGCCACCCGGTGAAGAGGACGCGGAATAGTGGCGATATTGAGCGGCAACTTAAATCGTTTCGACAGAAATGAATTGATTTCAGCATCTGCATCTTCAATCGCTGTTTCAATCTTCGCGTCGTCGAGCTGCTGGGTAGACTTGTCGATAGCCATATTCCAGACCATAGACCCGTCCGTTGCCAGCAGATCATCGCGGGTGACGTAAATGCCCATTTACTCTTCCCCCGCGACCTTTTTCAGTACAGACACCTTCAGATTCGGCTCGGCTTTCAGGCGGGTGGCGGTTTCGTGGCTGATAAAGCATTCCACGACAACATCACCTTCGAGCGCATTAGCAGCGTTGTCCTCTTCAGGGTCATCACTGACAAAGACATGGACAGATTCACGCGGCCAGAAGCGACCACACCGGAAGAACCCGCGCTCTGAAACAGCACGGACCTCCAGCAGCTCGATGTCACCGGGTCCTGAAGCGATGGCTGGAGGCATACTGAGTTTGGTTGTTTCGCCCCCAATCGTTACACTCTCCGAAGTGAACTCAATGTTGTTGCCTTCCAGAATGACGGTTCCGGTTGTTGTCAGTTTCACCGCACCAGAAATATCCTTCTCAGCATTAACATCACCAGAAAGTGTTACTGTGCTGACGGGACGCGAACCCACCGATACGTAATGCCCCGGCAATGTAACTGGCAGTTCAGATCCTGCTGTGTTAAGTGCATCAGCCTGTGCCATTTTCGACGCTGGAACCTTGCCAGTGCTACTTTTAGCGTTTTGCTTACCCGTTGTTTTTTCTTTCGTTCCACTCACTGTTCCATCCTCTTTAAAGGTGGGTAACAGCAGGTTTAAAACCTGCTGTTACGGATTTAACGGAGACTGATGTTCAAGGAGCCGGAGCGGCAGGCGTGGTGATGAACGGTGAATCAACAATTTCCACATCTTTGTAATAGATGTTGGAGTTGCCACCATCGACCAGTTGCGCGTCGATAACTTTCTTCGCGGCGGCGCGGTTTTTCGGGCCAACAACCAGCGTGGTCGGACGAATGCCCAACGGCTCACCAGATTCACGTTTCATTCCCTGAAGAACAGCAACCGCTTTTTCGTAGTTGGCTGCATTCAGTGGCGCTCGGGAAGCACAGGCGGTTTGCCAGAAACCGAAGCCGACATTGCAACGTCCGTCCACACCAAACAGGAACTCGTTTTTGAGGAAGGTATGCTCGCTGTTAAGGTCATCCAGAGACTTGAAATCGAACTCCCGGCGGTTCTGGTACAGGACCGGTTTCAGTACCTGCGATTCATCAATCAGGAACCACGGCTCACCGGCATCGGTGGCGACATCCCCTACAATGTTGCTGTAGGTACTTCCGGCCATCGGGTGATCAGTGTCGAAAAAGTTCTGGCCGTCAAAACACAGGGTCGTGAAACCGGCAACGAGCATCGGGAAACTGAGCGTATCCGGGAACTCGGATACTTGCTGGCCATATGCCTGAGCAATGACGCTGTATTGCCCAATCTGATCGTCTTCGATATTTTCACGACGGATGCGAATGGAACTTTCCCAGGTCTTGTTATTGATGGTGTAACCCTGCTGAGAAAGCTGGGCCAGTTGGCGATCACCCACCCATTCTTTGATACCCGGTAAATCCGATAACCAGCCATACGTGTTCGACGCTGCACTACTTGGGACGACAGTCGCGATGCGCAGATACTGCGGAGTGACCCCGGCAAGACCTTTGGTAAACGCAGCGCTCAGCGATGTGGTGAGCGCGTGCAGAACTTCTGCTGACGGTTGTGGCATTCTTATTGCTCCTGTTTCGGTTTAGCGGCGATAAACTCTTCTTTGGAGAGGCCCATGCTGCGGCACATCGCCAGCTCTGTTTCGGTCAGTTCAGCCTGGCCTTTGTTCTCTTTCCCTTTTGTAGGGTCAGCGTTAACAAGCACCGGCGCAGTTTTCACGAACTCGTTAAACTGCTTACGGCCGTCTTCGGTACGGCAAAGCGCCAGGTACATATCGCGATTCGCTGGTGCGACTTTCCCGGCGGTCACCGCGCCATCCACCATGTCGGTGGCGGTTTTATCATCCAGAACCTTCAGGCGGCCTTCTGCCGTTTCAGCACGGTTAAGCGCCAGTTGGTGGGTTTCCACCGGAATAAACTTCGACAGGTCCGGGTTTTCGGCACGGTTAAGGGCTACCGTTTCGCGGTCTTTGATTTGCTGGATGCCTTTCACCACGTCTTCGACAGACGCAGTTGCAGCGAGTCCCAGCACCGTCACAATCTGGACAGGTACAGTCATCTCGTGGTTCTCCGAGTTAAGTGCGGGTAAAAACAGGTTGGGTTTGTTGGTCAGACCGGCGCTGGACAGGCGAGTGACCTGAGCGTCGGCAGTGTTGAAAAATGCCGGGCTGTAATAACGGTATTTTTTACCGCGAACGAGCACTTCACCGTCCGGTGTCCACTCAATGTGGCCATCAATGCTGCCATCAGCATTCACGCGAAGGGCATCAATCCAGGCGTAAGCCGGAGCCTCTTCCCCTTTTGGCCCCAGCAGTTCGGTTGAATGCTCTGCATCAAAAGGCAGTTTTGGGTAACGGAACGACGCTGACACAACAGCGTCAGGATTGTTGTTAATCCACGAACGACCATCTCGACCCGTGAAAATTCCTGCCGGTATCATCGGCAACCATTCCGGTAAAGGCTGGCTGGCGTCTTCCAGGTCAGGCAGTTCAAAACAGAGCGCCAGAAGTTCTGGCTGGGTGGTATTCATGATGCTGTCCGTGTGTTATTGCGGGTACGGACAGTATGAGGAAGGCAAAAAAAAAGCCGGATTTACCGGCTTCACTGTAAACGCAACGGGCAACCCCGTTTAAACCCCGTTTAAAAACGGCTGGGCGCGTTTAAGAAAATTTGAGAGCGCCATCGTACCATAAAGCATGATGACGTCACTATGAGCGATTCTGATGGGTTCTCGCTCAACTTACTTTCCCGCGTCAAATGCCTGTTGTTTCATCTGCAGCTGACGTTCAAGCTCAGCCCTGCGTCCCGTGCCGGGGTTGTAGTCCCAGCCAGGATCAATACCCTGCGGAACCATCTCCTCTTCACCGGTTCGTTTGTTAACCCATTTCACCCGCTTAATGTCCGGTGCTTCGGTACGAACAGGAACTGTCTGACGGTTGACCATGCCTGTTGGATTACCGCTGGCATCGAGCTGCTGCACGTTGCGGGTTACGCCGTTCTTCTGCATTTGCTGGTACTCAAACTTACTGACCTGGCGAACACCACATTTACACCCCCAGCCATTGGGACCGATATGCGTCTGCCAGAAAGGGTCATCCACCGGCAGGCAAAGGTCAGCCCACTGGAAATGCTCCTGCCGGTGCTCACGGGATGGCCCCAGCGTATAGAGCAGATAGGGCATAGCGCGTTTGGTGCGATCAATTCGTTCCCACTGGCCAGCGCTTCTGGCTGTTCGCATGTTGGTATCGTAGATGGTCCGAAGACGCCTGTCGCTGCCGAGCTGCACCACGCGGGTTTCCTGCGTCAGAGGGTCATCCATCATCTGCACACCCCACCAGCCGCGTTTTACCAGTAACGGCTTAAGGGTCTCACGGAACTGCGCAAAGGTCTGGCCATTCTCCAGCGCCTCTTCCAGTATTGTTTTCACATCCTGAAGAAGATCGATCTGGGTCAGCTTCGCCACGGTAAAACCGATGCTGTGCTCTTCGCGCCAGACATCGCGATAATCAAACCCCGGCTTCAGCTTCTTGGACTTCAGCCAGGCCAGAGCTTCCTTTGGAATAATGGACGGTTCAGTCATCTTTCACATCTCCCAGCGCACGGGCTTTAAAGCCCAGCATCGCCAGCTGCTGCACGAATTCATCAGGTTTAAGCGATTGCTGCAGGTCAGGAAGACGAGCCAGAAACTCTTCAAAACTGTCCACATCGTTTGCCAGCTGCAGCACCGGACTGGTGAAGACATCTCCCGTTTGCGCCCAGTCTTTCATTGCTTCACTGACCATTGCGTCTATCTCATCTTCCTGCGAACGGTTGAGTGCCATTCTCTCGCGGTTCAGGGCTGTTGTTGGCCCATATGCGGAAAAACTGTTTGATGGCGCAAGGACACTGGCATCTTTTTCCGGCTCGGCCAGACCAAACTTGTCTCGAATTTCAGACTCCTGAACCCGCATACCACGATCAATTAACGGCGTCAGGGCATCCACAAACGCCTTCAGGTCTTCCGGCTCGCTGATGGGCAGCTTAACAAGGGGATAGCGCTCCTGGGGGCCGTAGTTAAACTGGATGAACGGACGGACCAGAAATTCATTGATCGTGTTCTCCAGTTGTCGTGCATCCCATCTGGCGATATCCATGCGCACTCTGTCATGCACATCGGCCTGTGCCCGTGAACTGCCGTTATCGGTGGTCATCGTCTGGCCGAGTACCGCTTTGCTGGTCTGCGCGTCGCACCAGTCGGCCATTTCCTTAAACAGAGCGCCGCCGTTGTTGCGGCTGGCCGTCTCCTGCATGTCCAGTTGCATAGATTGTGGGATAGCGCACCCCGCATCGGATGCAATAGAAGCGATAGCATCGATAAGCGTCTGGATTTGCTCTGTTGAAGCATTTGCACCGTATTTACCGATGACAATTGGAATACCGAATTTTTCCGCAAATGCCCACCAGTCACGGATGGTGAATGATTTCAGCATATACATCACGGCCACCAGACGGGCGAGACCATTACGCAACGGCAGACCTGACTTCAGCCGGGGATAGTGCATGACATATTTACCCGGTGACAGCGCGATACCTTCAACGGGTTGTTCATCCGTCAAAAGGCGGAACTCACGCAACGTATCGCTGTCGGGTTTCAAAAATCGCGGGTCAACCCATTCATAATCATAAGGTATCCAGCCATCCCGTGTGCTCCAGAGGATTTCACACACACCGACGCCTTTACCCAGCCCATCAAGCAGATCAAACAACAGTTCAGGTATTTGAGGTTGTTCCATCAGATTAAGGACCGCATCAGCCAGCATGACATCCCGCTCGTTGTCGCTTGCCGCTGTGACGCTTGGGGTAATACTGGCAACGGTGAGCTTACGGGTACGCAGAACGCTTGCATAATGCAGGTCACGCTCTTCCATTTCTTCAGCAAGAATGAAGTAGTCCCGTGCATTCCCTTCCGTCACATTGCGTAAAACCCCGGCAAGCCTTGCCGGGGATAAAGAACTCGCGACGCTGACGCCCGGAGATGGCGATCTCACGCTTGCTCGCCTGGCTCTGGCTTCAGCCTTCTTCATATCCTGTTCATTAACGGCAATCGGTTCATCTGTCGCTGGGTTGAGCAGATTACGGATCGCGCCGGTGATTTTTTTCAGCATCAAAGCAGTCCTCGCTGATTTCTAAGGCCACGTGTAATGCGCAACTGGCGATGACCGTCTTTGTTACGCTGCTGTTGTGGTTTATTGAGACGATGCAATTCGTAGCGCTGGCAGTCTTCCTTACTGGCGAGAAAAGCCAGGAAGATCGCATAGGCGCTGTCACCATGCCGCTTATGACCATCGCTGCCGGTATTTTCCCGGTCATCAATTCCAGGCGTACCACGCATGATCACAATCTGTCCGAGGTCGCTGATAACATCCTCATGCTTAGGCAGCACCAGCTCGTCATCCTCAAATGCAGATTTAAAGCGCGGCATGTTTTCCCGATAGTGTCCAACTGATGGCATAACCACTTCGACCTCTGCACCGTATTTTTCTGCAGCCTGCTCAGCCAGATAGTTACCGTTCCCCCTGCCATCCAGCTTGATACCATCCCGGCGCGGGAGACGATCACATATAAAGAAGAGCGCCTGCTCCTGCTGCTTATAGGGAACGTTGGCCAGCTCAACCAGGAAGGGGACTGTTCGGGTCGTATCATCGTTGACGGTCATAGGAGCAAAGACCGTCAGGTGACCAGAACGGGCAAAGTCTTCACCAAGACAGTGGCGAAGATTCGAAGGCAGTTTATTCAGCTCAGGCAACACCACCTGTTCAAGCCATTCCTGCATATCGAGCGCACGAATACCTTCAGGCGTGGCATTGAAATCAGCCGACCCAGTGAAGCGCAGAACGGGACCGGAACCCCGAGCAGCTCGCTCACGAATGGAACGGGCCAGATACGTCCCGCCACCGTTCTTGGGTTCGCAATAGTATTCCTCACGAGCATCTTCTTCAGTTGCCGTATCGCTCAGCAGATTGTCCAGCCACTCAGCTTCTGCAGCCGGTGACCAGGTCTGTCGGGTGACCTGGCAGATACGTTTATAAAGTCCCTCAGAGATGGCCAGTTCAATATCAATACGGTGAACAGAGTAGCGACGTTTACCCGCTCTGCTCTCAGTAATCAGGGTATTGAACAGATTTTCTATGCCGTTGTGGGTGGAGATGATACGCACTTTACTGCCCCACATGGTCAGCGCCAGCGCAGCTTTCAGTAATGCGGCCAGATCGCCCTGGAATGCCGCTTCGTCAATAATGACGTTACCCTGCATACCGCGAAGATTTGACGGGTTAGAGGACAACGCCTTGATTTTGAAACCGCTGGCAAAGTTGATGACATACACCAGGATGTCTTTGTCTTCATCTTCCAGGACTTCTTCACCAATGTCTGATGCGGCCCAGTCATAGGCTTTTGCCCACATTGCGCAGGCGTCGATAAACTCACGCGCCATGTCTTTTGTCGTGCCGACATAGAAGGTGTCGCACCCACCAGCTGCTCTCGACATCGAACCATTCAACGCTGCATCAGCTGCTTCTGCCCAGGTCAAACCGGTACGTCGCGATTTTTCACCGATTTTGATTTGGGCAGTATCGGCAATCCATCGGCGCTGGTAAGGCAAAAGCACCTGTTCCTGGTCAAACTCACCAGCAAGAATCGCCGCAGCGGAGGCGCTGTTCAGGGCGCTATCTGTGACCATATCAACCATTATGCGATCCCCAGAATCTGGCGGCGGATATCAGCGGCCGTTTCAGCTGAGAGACCAGCCTGTTTGGTTATGGTCTCAGCCTGAGCTGCAGCTTCTTCGGCAAATGCCTGACGGATCTCTTTCTCTCGCTTATGGCTGGCCATTGCTGCCGCCTCCAGACGTTGCGCTACCAGCGCCAGTTGCCCCAGAGCCTTTGGCTCAACAACCTTGTCACGTTCAGCCAGGTCCATTGAGGTTTCGAATGCCAGCGTCTTAACGAACTCCATCAATAGCTTTCCGACGTCTGAGGTCGGCGCTGAACCCAGCTTTGACGCCCAGATTTCAGCCATCTCGCGTGAAGCCCGAATTTTCGCACCAAACTCTTCCATCCGGCTGGCGTAACGGTTGAGACCGGTGCGGCTGAGCTTCATATCCTCGGGCAGATTGTGATCGGCTATCAGCTCATTAATGGCTTCGCGGATTTCCTCCTGGGTATGGCGCTTGTCACGTAACAACTGATGGAGATGATCGCGCACCACGTCAGGCAGGAGATCAATCTTTGAGGGGCGGCCACGGGTAGGACGCTGTTCACTTGCCATTTTCCCTCCTGATTTTCTCCAGGAACCCGCGCTCATGGCTGGCCTTGTCTTTCAGCAGGAGCTTCCAGGCACGTTTATATTCCGGGTTGTTATTCAGGAACGTATTCAGATAGGAGTCAGGTGCATTGTGATCGTATTTCTTACCTGTTGATTTCTCCACTTGTGGGGCAACAGCCCTGACCTCAAGCTCAAGACACACAAGCACGGCCGCCATCAGATTAATGGTGTTACGTTCACCCTTAGTCAGTGGTTTCAGTTTCTTTGTCATTTTTTTATCCTATGAAGCAGCACAAACAGGCAGGCTCTCCATGAATCCCACTGCTCTCTGGCGGGTAGGTGTGCGTAGTATTCAGGATGCCATTTGTTACGCTCAATGTTTACTGAACACCATTTTTCAAATAGTTCCCGGAATTCCTCTTCATCTGGAACAAGCTGAGCACCTTCCAGTGAGAACATATGCTCAGCCACTTCATTGATGGCATCAGAAAAGCCAAAGGCGCTGCTCCATTCTGGTTTTCTGCCGAGAACAGCCTCGTACATACCATCAAGGGCATCGATAACCTGATCACGCTCAGAGATGAGCTGAATCTCAGAACGGTCAAGCCGGGCAATGCCTTCCACGGCTTTTTCGCTGGCAGCACAAAGCGACTCAATAATCACTGCAGCATGGAACAGGGCTTCCGAAGACATTGAAATTTCACCGTTCTCGCGCAGTGATGCCGTTCGGGAAAGACGGCGCAGGTTCTCCGCCTGTAACCGACAACCAGCCAGCATGGATGGAATATCCTTCGTCATCTCTACCCCCTTGGACGCGGTTTTTTTACACCCGGTACGGTAATCAGGCCGCTGGCCACCTCATCCCCACGGCCCGTGATTTCGGCGACATAGCAGCCAGAAACATCACTCAGCGTCACCAGTCCCTGCTCACGCAACCAGGCGAGTTGCGTGCGAACCGTATCGCGGGAAACCTTATGGCCATAGGTTTGAAGACAGGTCTGCAGGATGGATTCATTGGCACTGTCACCGCAGTCCAGCAAAGATCGCAAAAGGACCAGGCGCTGGTCCTGGTCGAGTACGTCACGCATAGTCATACCCTCTATTTTTCCTTCAGTTCGTTTTCCAGAAGTAAATCGCTGATGCGCGACACCTGCCGAATGGCGGGGGCCAGCTCACGCAGCTCACCACGCAGATTGCTCATTTCGAGCTGCAGCTGATGCAGGTCTTTCTGACTGGGGAGCACCGCAATCGTGTTCTCAAGCCCCTGAATCCGGTTGCGTACCATGTCCAGTTCCTCGCGCTTCACATAGGTTTTTGCCAGCAGGAGCTGTATCAAATTGACCGCTGACATAAACAGCGCCCAGAAGATCGCCCAGTTATCTTTAACGATTTCCCAGCCCACGCTTCCCCCTTTTTTCTCTGATGTCCTGACAGGTGAAACAGGTCACGGCATCCGGGTTCGCTTGGAGGCGTGCCCCAGGGATATCGTTGCCGCAGTCGTTACAAAATCCCGGATGGTCCGGAGATTCTTTAACCCGGCTTAAATGATGATTAAGTGCGCGCTCACGCTCTTCAGTCTCCAGACTACTGGCGCGATCAAAGGCATCAGTCATTTGGGCATCACCACCTTGTGTTTGCTGGATTTGCTGTACCTGGCGAAACCATCCAGCGTTCTGAAACCGAGATAACCGAGGGCCGGTGTTGCCAGCATCAGCGCGATATCCCAGTCGGGAGCTGGCATTGAAAACGCATGACCGAATGCGCCTGACACAGCACCGGCCTGTTGCCCGAGTGACATCAACATGACGTATACGATGCTGCTGTAGAGGGACAGTCTCGCCATGAGAGGACGGGTCTGACGGACATACTCATCGGTAGCGTTGTCACCATTACGAATGGTTTCCTGCTGCTCGTGATGCGCGGCCTGCTGGTCGGCCAGGCTCGCTTTCTTTAGTTCAAGCTGATATTGCTCCAGTTGAACCTTAAGGGACTCCAACTGGACGAACTGCTCTGGGGGAAGCTGTGCCAGCTTCTGCTCCAGTACACGCTGCTGGTCCTGCGGGTTAATCACACCGTTAACCGTCTCAACAATACCGGCAACCGAGTCTGCAGTTTTGGCTGCGTCGCTACCAAACCATCCTCCTACAGTGCGCACCAGTGATGGACCGGCTTTGAGTAATACGGAGGCGAGGGTGGAAATAGTTACTGGATCCATGCGAGCAGCCCCTTACGTAAAACCCAGCGGCAGAACAGAACACTGGTAACCGCACCTAAGGGGGGCAGCCCAATAAGTCTCAACGGCTCGGCTAAAATCGGTGACAGTAAAATAAAAACAACGCCCACAGACCAGACCAGCCACGCAAAGAAATACGCAAACCGCCCGATGTGCGTATCAGGCTTTAGCAGTCGGGAAGGCTGCAGGTTGCCGAGGGCTATACTGAAGCCGATGAGCGCAACTCCAGAGAATGCACACCACCACACAAGAAAAGCCTGGCGTCCATAGGCATTACAGAGCACGAGAGACAGAACGATCAAAGCGAGCAGAAGCCAGCCTGACGGTAAAATGCGGAGTAAAGCTTGTTTTAACCAGGCTTTATTAAACGATTTAAACACTGTGTTTTTCCTTATAACGCTGGCATTGCCAGACGATGTCGCGAATATCAACGGACAACCAGCCCTTCATGTAATAGCTGGCATGAGTGCCGTCGTGCCCCGTGTAGTCAGTGGGTTCAGGCTTTGGTCCACCGGCCACTCTGTGAAGAACCTCCCTTTTAATGCGATCACGTCGTCCCTGACGCATTGATGATTCCCAGCCTTTGCCCATAGTCAGCTCCGGGGCACAGAGACCTGTCCGCCAACAACTTCATGGCAAGCGTTCGCCAGTTCGTCGAGGCGGTTAAACCATCCGTTGAGATATTTACCCTGAGCGGGATTTGATTTGATGATGCTTGCGTAATAGCGGGAACGGCGCAGGAAACAGCGATTGAGCAGCCATTCAGCATCCGCGCCGATAACAGCTTTTATGGTTTTCGGCCCGACAAGACCATCGGCAGAAACACCTACGGCCTCCTGCAGCAACTGGAGCGCTTTTTTCGCGCCATGCTGAACAGCAGCGTCAAACATGAAAAGGGAGATACCATCCGGCCAGTCGGTGCAATATGCCGGATACCAGTAATCACGATAATAAATCTGCCCGGCCTGTTCTTTGGTCAGGTCTTTTATTCTGGTATCGGGTTTGCCGTCGCCATCCACATCGGTGAGGCCATCGGCAACACCATCGCGTTTATCTGAGATACCCAGATTGGTTTCGCCGCCTTTATCGGTTGGGTCGTTGACATAGCCCCCTTCACGGGCAAGGACAAAGGCAAGTGCGTGAGTAAATGCGGGAGAGAGTATCGCTATGGTCATGTCTGCTCCTGTTATGGGGAGGAAATTGAAACTTTCCCCATTCTGTCGCAGGCATAAAAAAAGCCGGATTTACCGGCTTCATTGAAAAAGTAGTATTAATAGAATAGATAATCTCTATAGCTATAGAGCACCAATCCAGAAACTAATAAAAGCAAAATAATAAATCCAACACTTTTGTCCGTTGTTGCTGGGTGCATCTTTGCAGTATTCAGTAAGGATTTTCTCCTAACCAGATACAGAATGAAAGGTAGTACAAATATGCTCAGAACTGCCCATACAACTGGGTGCAGTCCTTTTCTGTACCCCTTTTGAATGCCATCACTAACTACATAACTACCGATATGATGATTAGCTGCATCAAAAAACACCCAGAAAACACATATCAACAAAACCACATCAATGATTACTCCAGCGGCCATCTCATCACCCCATATCAAATGAAAGTTGTTTCTTGCTTTGTTCTAGTTTCCGCATTCTCCGAATGGCTTTATACACCGTTTTGTATGTTACATGGTAGCGCTCAACCAGTTCCGGAATATTATTTCCAGTGAAATCACGCCAGATACGCATGTCGCGAACAAATTGTTCAAGCATCTGACCTCGAGGAAAGTAAACCTGCATTCCACCAATTTTGCTGCTGATTGCCGATACCAATTCTATTGAGTGACGAGGGTTATAACCCAGTCGCTCCAGTTCAACACGAAGCAGAGCATTCAGCTCAGCGAGCAGAGAGGGAAAACGGGAGCTTTCCACTTCATCATCGATATGGTCAAGGATGCTGTCATCACGGATATCACCAAAGAGATCATCATTCATTTCGACCACCTTTTCGCAGCTGTAAGATAAGCACCACAGATAGTGTCATAGTCCCGGCTTTCGCTCCCCGTTCTCGGATTAACGGGCATACTCACATGATGCAAGTTCATAGCCATTTTCATCTCCCGGATATGCCATTTTTTAAGACCTTCCAGAACACTCACAAGGTCATCTCCTCTTAACCAGGCAAGTGTTGCTACTCCTTCACCACCATTTTTACGGCTGGTCATACGCTGTATAAAATGGTCCAGGGCCACCTCGCTGGCATTAGCGAGAAAACCGTCATGGGCCATATTTCGCCAGATTACCCGGACTTTATCGCTTTCCGGCAAAGCAACTTTTGGCCTTCGCTTACTGGTTTTTTTCCGGCTGAATCCGTTATCTTCAAGAGCCTTAATTACTGATTCGAGCTGGTTTACCCTCAGGTTTCGACAACTTGTCTCTCCTGTAATACGCATGAGCAAGGCTCTATATGTTTCATCATCAAGCCGGAGGTCATTTTTAGCTACATGGATTAGCGTTATCAGGGATGCCCGGCTCATGGATGCGTTCTCTCTTTATTGAGAGGCCCATATTCCAACTGCTGCTGGAGGCGGATCATGGTCTGTGATGCCTGCATCAAAGCGGCGATACAACTGCGTGTTCTTGCTGCCGCCAGACGATTGCTGGTCATAGGGTCCAGATACAGCTCCTGCGCAAGATTCAGTTGCTCCAGAGCCTCTTCTAGCAGGGACGAAACCGTTGGAGTGTCTGGTGATATAAGTGTGCATTCAATACCTACCCGCAGCGAAAGACGTGTTAATTTCCGGGTTTTATGCTGTTCAATCATGTCATTCATACCATTGTGACGAAGCTGCTCAATCATGATCTCCACTCCGGCAGCTTCTTCAGCAATACGGTTACCTGTGGACTTATGATTAACAAACTGGACACAGCTAGCCGCCAGAGCGTTACATACCCCGGCAGTTTCTATTACCTGATGGTCATACCCCCACGTCGCCAAAACAGCATCGAAAATAAGAGGTTTATTAATATTGTTCATGTTCATGGAATATCCCTTGTAGTGAATCCGGCGCGAGCGAAGCCATGACGCAAGCGCCGAGTTAAATTCAGAGTTAATTAACTAATAATCAGAGTTTGGCTAAATCCAGAGGGATTTGCTTATAAGAGCCATCACCCTGCCGTTCATAAATTCTCAGATACTGGCTGGAGCCGGTAACTTGAATAGCATCAGCAACAGCGTCCATCGCTTCATTCCATTTCACATCATCAATGTTCAACTGCCTGAGTCCCAAGACCTGATTAATATCGATTTTGCCCTGCTTATTGACCCGGAACGCATGATCCACAAGCGCCATGATTTTTGCATCAGCGCCACCAGACCATTCACTGATGCAGGTATCAATCAGCTTTTTCGCCGCCTGAATGCGCTCATCAAACACGCGATGCTCACCAACGGCACGAGTCAGTTTGAAACGACCATCAAAACTGACCAGGGTAACGTTGCCTTTGGTTCCGCCGAATTCAACACCATACTCAGCGGCGGAAAGGTCAATGAAGTCTGCGATCTGAGACATCGACTCAAGTTTGAATGCAGCCAGTGCCTGATGTTGTTCGCTAGCGGCGGCAACAACCTTTAACACGACTTCATCTCTTAACAGGTCCAGGGGTTTAACCTGAGATTCAGGGATCAGATGTCCCTGAGCATTAACGCGATAGCCCTCAGGAATGCCATTTAAATTATTCATATTTACCTCAGTTTATTTTTCCAGATATTCACGGGTAATCAGGTCACAAAATTTAATGAGGGCATCACACCCTTCCTGCTGATTGGCCGCTTCGGGTACTCCGGGAACAAGTAGCTGATCACTGGTTCGTGAATGCCTTGCCCATATATCAATTAACTCTCTGACCTGCTTAGCTTCCCCGGTAATAATGGGTAATGCTCCCTCCGGGAGCTTCTGACCAAATTCAATCAGTCCAGATGCCCAGGCATACGCCCTAATTTTGGAACCCATAATTACCTCCAGATAACGTGGCAACCTTCAACACTCGCAATCCAGACCGAACGGGTTCCCGTTGCACACTTCTCAACGAGGCGATCTGCCTTACAAATTAGCTCTGAGGGTGGGCAGGTAATTTCCAGACACGGCCGTCGTAGCCACACACGAGTCTCGGTTACATGGCTGCCACGCTGCTGCAACCAGAAGCGGGCGGCATTGGCCATACAGATATGCTCAGCAATACGTTCGGTAATCATGCTGCAGTCTCCTCATCTACCGGGGCATGCCCCAGTTCAATCATGGCGGAATGGATATGTTCGCAATTCACTGTGGCGCTGTTTGCATAGATGGAGGCCAGCGGCAGAATATGAGACAAGGAGCGCAAAGCCCCTGGCCGCTTGGCGATAGCTTTGAGCAAAGAACGTTCGTCAGCACCGGTGATATTCCAGGCCTTGCAGAACGCCTCAACATCACCAGCCATTACACCGTTAATCACAACTTTCTTCGCCACACGCGAGAACAGTCGGGCGAAATCTACAGACCGGGTTCCACCTGTCAGACGGTCATAGACCTTGTGGTTGCCGACGAACGCCAGGCCGATGTTGCATTCTTCCTGCAAAATACGAAGCTCTTCGATGGCGTCGTAGTTCAGCCAGTCCGATTCATCAATGATGATGAGAGCATTGGTATCTCTCAGCCGGTGACGCAACAGACGGGAAAGCGCACCGCGCTGATATGGCGCGTCGGAAATTCCCATTGCAAGCGCCAGTTCATACATGGTTTCAAGTTCATTGGTGCGTGACTTACTGGCGGTAAGGCGGAACACATTGTTACCCGTGCGGGAATACTGGCGAATTGCCTCAGTTTTTCCGACTCCAGGGTGACCATAGACCAGCGCAATAGTATGCGTAAGTTGTGCATAAGTGAGTGCAGCAATCACTTTTTCGCTGGTTGGGGTGTTAACGTAATCAGGAATAACAGGCAGTGTATGCTGCGCCGCATCACGGGCCTGTAACCACGTCTGAAGACTGGCGGCGACGGCCTCATTATCACCCTTGTATTTTTCGTTTAAATACTGGGAGATTGCCGCCGTAGACTGACCGGTCTCACGCGCCAGCGATGCGCCGGAAGTGGTTTTATTCTCGATAAGCTCGCGAATGGTTGCGCGGATTTCATTGTGGTTAATTTGCGTCATAGTCTCGTATCCTGTATTTTTTGTTTGTTAAAACTGTTTCACTTATTCAAAGAGCGGCCCCGCGAAGGTCGCTTTTTTATTTCCGTCTACTGGCTTTTTTCATTGCCGCCTGGAAAATTTCATCATTTATCTGCTGCTGCGATTCTGTGCGCTCAAGAACCTTGCGGGCTGTATTTCCCTGAGCAAATACACGTTCAACAACATGCCTTTCCGGAGCTTCGGGTTTTGCAACCTTAGGCAACAGATCGTTAACCTCAATTGCTGTCATACGACGCTGCGCACGAGCTGCACGTTTCGTATGGGTAATCATTTGCTTACGCTGACGGCTATGTTCACGGCCGGTTTCAGTATCACCAAAGGCCACGGCTGAGCGACATTCAGCAAGGCAAATGAAACGTCCGTCCAGGTCGTAACAGGCCACTTCGCTGTGCAGGTTTTTAGGATCAAACCGCACAGTAATTTTGCGAGGTCGAATATTCGCAAGTTGTGGGTTGTAGTAGCTGTTCTTGCGTCCGAAAAGCGAGCCGCCACACTGAAGGAAAAACTCTCCATTCTGACGAACGGTCACCGCCTCTGCAGGTAGCATGAATTGACGAATTTGGTCATCCGTCAGACGTGTAATCATCGAGCTGGAATAGCTACGCTCAAACGCCTGATCAAAGGACAACTCACCACCACACATTTCAGTGTTGCGGCCGATTTTTGCGTTATACATGTGAATGCCTTCGGCCACTGCAGCTAGGAATGTCTCAACGTCCACGACGCGTGAGCCGTAATTATCAGGTTTGTTCTGCGTGTTTGGTCCGGTATATGCGCCAGCCAGAGACGGGTGTTTGTCGATGTAATCACCGAGACCACCTATACCGAAGGCTCGTTCAATCGGTTTTGCCTGGCCCCAGCCTTTACCACCAATAACAGACGTCCAGTGGATCTGAATTCCCAGTAAAGGAAGGATACCCATCGGGTCATCTTTTTTTACCTTGAAGCGGTAACGGGTTGGTACGCCACCAGACAACCATTTATTCGCCGCTGCGCGGGTGTTATCGATGGTCACATGTGACGGTTTACCAAATTCCTTGATCGCATCCATCAGAGACAAGCGAATTGAGTCACTGTTTTCTGATACATCGCAGCGCCAGCCGATGATTTTGCGGCTGTGGACGTCCTGCCAGACCCATGTTTTTGGGCGTAATACTTCCCCGTTATGCCAGCTGACAAACACGTTGTGCTGATAGCCGTCACCATTGATCCATTCCATCGCGTGAAGGTTTGCAACTGTGCGTTGTTGGCTCGGGAACATCCGCGCCAGTGCGTTATCGCCTTTGCGCGTGGCCACAACGACACGCTGATCAACATCGCGGTCAAGGCGGCGACGCAGGGTTCGCTCACTCGGTATAACCCAGCCATGTTCGCGAGCTGCGATTTGCAGTAGTTCATATGACTTACTGAAGCAAGGTTCTTCCGGTCTGAGGTAATCCCCTAGGAAAAACTGCCAGGCATCATCACTCATTGGTGCTTCACGGTTAGTTTTACGCTTTTCACGTAAGCGACGATCCAGCAGAACGGGCGCCCAAAGGTCACGGCTACGATTTTGCACACGATAGTAAAGGTTACGTAATGAGCCTTCACTCATCTGCAGCTTGTGTGCAGCGGTAGTCATTGCGAGTCGTAACGTCAGTCCGGAGTCCAGCAACTCGGCAACAAGGGCAACCGATTTAGCTCGGTGTTCAGCGCGAAGGCGCTGCTCATTGCTGGCCTTTTCCCAGTGCTGCCAGAGTTGTTGACGCTCGATCTCCTCGACAGAGTTCGCAGACTGCTTGCGTTTTTCTGGGAGAACAATCAGACCAGCACCAGTCTCAATAAAACCTCGGGTGGATAGGAATTCTGCACGCACCTGTGGAGGAAGGGCTGAGATATGGTATTCAAATGCTTTTGTTCCTTCACGCTTACGTCTTAATTCACTACGTCCCGCAACCAACTTTTCTAATGTATCGCGTGTCCTTCTTGGTGTAGTTGGAAGCCCAGCAACCCCAGCCAACTCATTAGCACAAATCCACTCCATTATTTGCACTCCTGAATAGGGTAACGGCTTGGCCAAATCATTTGTGGAGTGGTATCTAATGCGGCAGCAATCAGTTGCTCACCACGAGGCCATCGCCGAGCGAATGTATTGCTCAGCGTGCGAGATCCTAAACCAGCTTCTCGTGATACCTGGGCTAGAGATGTCCCTTTCTTTTTCAGTGCAGCGATAACGTCCGCACGATGCCAATCACTTCCATCGAGGCAAGTTTTTTGAGATGCTACATAATTGATCATAGTAATAAGCTCCTGTGCTTAAACCTTGTAATAAGACGATAGAGACAAAAGGGACGAATGTCAACACATACACGTCCCTTTTGTCTTTTTGGTGTTTAAAGTTGAGAGCCTTGTCATTGCTGCATTTGCTAGGAAAAGACATTCAATAAGACAAAGGGACGTTGCGTCCCTTTCGTAAAGTAACAAAAGGACATGAAAGGACGATATGAACGACGAAAAGAACTGGGTAACCGCTAAAGAGGTGGCTGGGCTGCCTGATATGCCGACCACATCAAGGAGAGCAAGAGACATATTAGACAAGGCAACGGCAGACCGTCCTGACCTAAGACGCAAAAGAAAAGGGACGAAAGCGACGGAATACCACGTTTCTGTGCTTCCACAAGCCGCTATGCTTGCTTACCAAAAGCAAGATGCTGGTATCGCATATAGTGACACTGAACAAAATTTAGAATCCCGTTCGTCTTTGTCTGTCAGTCCTTCAACAAATCCAGATAGAGGCGATTGGTTTTTGGATGAATTTGCCCTAATTCCTGGATATCGGGTGCAGGTTTCTGCCGGATATGGCTCATTTAATGATGATGGAAGCGCGCCATGTAGGCATCTGGCATTTAGACGCAAGTGGTTGTCGTATAGAGGATTTAGTGAGAAGAGTCTGGTGGTTGTTTGGGCTAAAGGTGACTCAATGGAACCTACGATCAGCAATAATGACACTCTGCTTATAAATACCGCTGATACAAGACCTGCTGATGGGAATATGTATGTGATCAGGCAAGACGATTTGTTGTGGGTTAAACGTATTCAGATACAGCCGATCGGCTCATGGGTGCTTATCAGTGACAATTCGACATATCCACCAATGACCATTCTAAGAGAAGAACTACACAACTTTGAGGTACTTGGTCGAGTTGTACATATTGCAAAGGATGTTTAAGGATTTAAATGCTGTTTTAACCTTTAAACATCCATTGCCTGAATTCATTTTTTATCTGTCATATTTCGGTTTTCTAGGTAAGGCGATCTAAAAATACCGATGGTTGAATAAAGAAAGATCTTCAACTTCGCAGATTGCCTAACGCCTCTCCCAGCCTAGACTCGTCCCACTTATTCCCGTCTATCTTCGGTTGATCCCGTATTACCCTAATGTTCATAACTTACTTGTCACGATACACTGGGTTACCGGGAAGCCAGGCAGAGTATGCTGGACAGTCGATGGACGTTACGCAGTCGCCTGCCGGAACTGGTGAGGCAGGAGCTGTGGGGGGGCTGCTGGCGTATAAGCTGGTGCGATATCAGATGGTGCAGATGGTGTTCCATCTGAAGGGAGATGATTTGCCTAACCAGCTTAGCTTCAGTGGAGCGATAAGCGAAATAATCCGGCTAGCGAAATGGCTGATATTACCGGGGAGAAGGGAGCGAAGTTACCCGCGGGAACTCAGGGTAAAGACCAGAAAATATCCGGATAAAAAGGTTGCTGGTCACCTTAAGTGACCAGCATTAACCCACGGGTTGCCGTTTTCGTATTGTTCTTTCTCACTGAGGGAGACGCCGGAGTGAGGCATCACGCCACACTTATGCGCTCAACCCACGATTCTTCAGCATCGGTTCAATTTTCGGATCGTGTCCACGCCACTCGCGATAGAGCGCTTCCAGATCACTGCTGTTACCGCGGGACAAAATCGCTTCACGGAATTTCTGCCCGTTCTCGCGCGTTAACCCGCCCTGCTCGACAAACCACTGATAGCCATCGTCGGCCAGCATTTGTGTCCACAGATAAGCGTAATACCCCGCTGCATAACCACCACCGAAAATATGGGCGAAGTAGCTGCTGCGATAGCGCGGCGGTACAGCAGGCAAATCCAGCCCCTCTTTTTTGAGGGCTGAGGCCTCAAAAGCCACAATGTCACCCACAGTATCCTGGGCGTTGATGCCATGCCAGTTCATATCCAGCAGTGCCGCACTTAACAGCTCTGTCATGTCATAGCCTTTGTTGAACTGAATCGCATTGAGCATTTTGTCGCGCAATGCATCAGGCATAGGTTCGCCGGTTTTATAATGACGCGCATAGTGTGCAAATACCTGCGGATGGCTTGCCCAGTGTTCATTAATCTGCGACGGGAACTCGACAAAATCCCGTGGCGTGTTTGTGCCTGAGAGCGTCGTAAAACGCTGGCTGGCAAACAGACCGTGCAGCGTATGGCCGAATTCATGGAACAGTGTCACCACGTCATCCCAGGAGATGAGTGCAGTTTGTCCATTCGCTGGCTTTTGATAGTTGCAGACGTTGTAAATGACCGGGCGGGCGGCAAACTCCACGGATTGCTCAACGAAGTTCCCCATCCATGCTCCGCCGCCTTTGGAGTCACGGGCAAAGAAATCACCGTAGAACAGCGCCATACCTTCGCCGTTGTGGTCAAAAATCTCCCACATGCGAACATCAGGGTGATAAGCAGGAATGTCAAAACGTTCGACAAAGCGAATGCCAAACAGCTGGTTTGCTGCCCAGAAGACGCCATCCTGCAAAACGGTATCAAGCGCAAAGTAAGGTTTAATTTGCGACTCATCCAGCGCATATTTCTCCTGTCGCACACGCTCGGCATAATGCGCCCAGTCCCATGCCTGTACGCTGAATCCTCCCTGCTCGTCATCAATGACACGCTGGATATCCGCCTGTTCTTGCTCTGCGCGTGCGCGTGCGGCTGGAACAATGCCGCGCATAAACGCCAGCGCAGCCTCAGGCGTTTTCGCCATTTGGTCAGCAATGCTCCAGCTGGCATAGTTTTCAAACCCAGTCAGTTTGGCCTGACGAGCACGTAACTCCGCGAGCCGACGCACAAGCTCACGGGTGTCATTCTCATCGCCTTTCTCGGTGCGCGACCAGCCAGCTTTAAACAGACGTTCGCGGGTCTGACGATCTTTCAACGCTAACAATGCGGGTTGTTGCGTGGTATTGAGCAGTGGGATAAGCCAGCTGTTTTTCAGCCCTTTCTCCACCGCGGCCTGCGCAGCGGTAGCTTTCTCATCTGCGGTTAATCCTTCAAGCTGATGACTATCCTCAATCACCAGTCCACCCGCCTTATCCGCAGCCAGCAGGCGCTGATTAAACTGGCTTGTCAGGGAGGCGGATTCAGTATTTAACGCTTTCAGTTCTGCTTTTTGTGCGTCATTAAGGCGAGCGCCGGCGAGGATAAAGTGCTGGTGTGTGACGTCAACCAGACGACGCGCTTCGCCATCCAGTGAAGCGCGATCCTGCCAGATAGCGTCAACACGCGAAAACAGTTTGTCATTCAACCAGATATCGTTCGCCAGCTCGGCAAGCTCGGTAGAAAATTCTTCATCCAGCGCCTGCAGGTAATCGTTGGTATGTGCCGACGTCATGGCGAAGAAGACGTGAGTCACACGAGACAACATCGCGCCGCTTTTTTCCAGTGCCAGCAGGGTGTTGTCGAAATCAGGTACGGCCGTCTGGGCGATGATCGCATTAATCTCAGCACGCTTCTGACGCATTGCCTCATCAAACGCAGGACGGTAGTGGCTATCGTGGATAATATCAAAACGAGGAGCCTGGTAAGGCAACAGGCTGACTTCAAAAAACGGATTACTGACCGACATCGTTGACTCCTGAGAACGGGTTTCTCCCCAGAGTAGGACAGGCCGTCGCGGCCTGCAATCCCGTCATACAAATGTTGCCTTAACGCCTCCCCGGAGAGCGTGCTATGGTAATACAACATAAAAAGCGTTGAGGAACAGTGAGATGATTATTTTAGTTACCGGGGCGACAGCGGGTTTTGGTGAAAGCATCACGCGTCGCTTCGTCGCCAACGGGCATAAAGTGATAGCCACCGGCCGCCGTCAGGAACGTCTGCAAGAGCTGAAAGATGAGCTGGGAGACAGCATCCTGACAGCTCAACTGGACGTGCGCAACCGCGCGGCCATTGAAGAGATGATAGCAAACCTGCCTGCTGAATGGCGTGCAATTGATGTGCTGGTCAACAATGCCGGTCTGGCTCTGGGCCTGGAGCCCGCGCATAAAGCCAGCGTTGAAGACTGGGAAAACATGATCGATACCAACAACAAAGGATTGGTCTATATGACCCGTGCCGTTCTGCCAGGCATGGTTGAACGTAATCGCGGCCACGTGATCAATATCGGTTCTACGGCGGGAAGCTGGCCTTACGCGGGCGGTAACGTCTATGGCGCGACCAAAGCCTTTGTTCGCCAGTTTAGCCTTAACCTGCGCACAGACCTGCACGGCACAGCGATCCGTGTTACGGATATCGAGCCAGGTCTGGTCGGCGGCACGGAGTTCTCCAACGTGCGTTTCAAAGGTGATGATTCCAAAGTGGGCAAAACCTATGAAAATGCCAACGCGCTGACCCCTGAAGATGTAACCGAAGCTGTATGGTGGGTCGCCACGCTTCCGAAACACGTCAATATTAACACCGTTGAAATGATGCCCGTCAGCCAGAGTTTTGCCGGGCTGAGCGTACATCGCGGCTAACGTTTTCCTTCCCCGGCCTGCGGGCCGGGTATGTGATGGCAGGCAAAAGAATGGTAGTATATTGAGGTTAACTCTCTGAGAAATCACAACCCATGGCCGCTGAATCGCAACTCAACCCTACCCAACCTGTTAATCAGCAGATCTATCGCATTTTGCGACGCGACATCGTGCATTGTCTGATCCCACCAGGAACACCACTTTCCGAAAAAGAGGTGTCAGTCCGTTTTGACGTCTCTCGTCAGCCCGTCCGTGAGGCTTTTATTAAACTTGCCGAAAATGGCCTGATTCAAATTCGCCCGCAGCGTGGCAGTTATGTGAATAAGATTTCGCTTTCGCAGGTACGTAACGGGTGCTTTGTCCGCCAGGCCATTGAGTGTGCCGTCGCGCGTCGCGCCGCCACATTGATCGACGATAATCAGTGCTATTTGCTGGAACAGAATCTTCATCAACAACGCATTGCAATTGATCGTAAGCAACTGAATGATTTTTTCCAGTTGGATGACGAATTTCATCAGAAACTGGCTCAGGTTGCAGACTGTCAACTGGCATGGGACACCATCGAAAATATTAAAGCCACCATCGACCGTGTGCGCTATATGAGTCTTGATCATGTCTCTCCGCCGGAAATGCTGCTCCGCCAACATCATGATATTTTTAACGCACTGGAAAAACGCGATCTTGATGGTGTTGAAAAAGCCATGACGTTGCACTTGCAGGAAATTAGTGAGTCTGTGCAGTTAATTCGACAGGAAAATAGTGACTGGTTTAGCGAGGAATAATTCTGGCCGCATCCCGTGATATTCATGGGACGCGGCGGGGATATTAGCGAACCACTAATACCGGGATAGTGGCATAACGTAATATGGATTCGGCATTTGAACCGAGCAGATGCGTTGTGATACTTGGGTTTTTTGAACCGATGATAATCATGTCATATTCACCCTCTTTGCTCATGGCGATAATTTCGTCGCGCACGTTACCGAACCGTACAGTACTGAGAATATTTTCTGGTTCGATATCAAATAAGCGTTTTAATTCCTTCATCTTTTTTTCTGATTCTGCGGTCATAAACTCCTCGAACTTTTTAATGTCCGATGAAAAACCGCGAAGCAAAGAACGGCTGCTGCTGGGCAAAATGTTCACCAGGGTGATCGTTGCGCCCTCCATCTTTGCCATATTAGCTGCATGACGAACCGCTTTATCGCTTAAATCCATTTCAAACACATCAACAGGCATCAAAATTTTCTTGTACATAAGCCTGGCTCCTTATTCCGATGAAAGAGTTGTTTTCTGCATTAAGAGTGACATCTGTTATATCAACGAAACCTAAACGATTACAGGACAAAACTATCAATAAAAGCAAATAATTGTCCGCTTTGTAAATACACGTCGTGAACGGTCAGTCCCCACCAGAATTGAGAAAAAAGTGTGAGTTTGATCAAAAACAAAAAAATGAAACGCCGACAGGCGTATTTATAGTACGCCGTGAACGGCAGACCTATAAATATCGCCGAGACGGATGAGTAACAGAGGAGAAAATACCATGATGACTTATGATCGTAACCGTAATGCAATTACCACTGGCAGCCGTGTCATGATTAATGGCACAGGCCATACCGGTATTATTAAAGCGATTCACAGCAAAGGCCTTGATGCCGCGCAGGTGCGTCGTAGCAAAACAGTGGAAGTAGAAGGATGCGAAGGCAAGTTTGAACCGGTGGAACTGATTCGCCTGGGTATGCACTAAAACGTGCGGATACATGCCGCCGCCATCGGCGGCATGTGGTAATTCACATCTCTGCAACGTATTGCGCGACGGTCGCTTTCGCCCCTTTTTGCAGTAACGTCTGATAAGCTTGCAACACTGCGTCGACAAAGACCGCTTCTTTTGGTAACTCTTTGCCAAAAATAGCCTCAATAGCCAGCAGCGCTTTCACTCGGTTTTCACCTTCCTCACTGCCCTTCACTGCCGCCTGGATCACGGCGAGTTGCGGATCGCTCACCTCAATAGCCTCGCCCTTCTCATCGACACCGCCGACATAGCGCATCCAGCCTGCCACGCCCAATGCCAGTAACGGGAAGCTACGCTGATGCACAAGATGCCAACGCACGGAATCCAGCATACGCTGCGGTAATTTCTGGCTGCCATCCATCGCAATTTGCCAGGTACGGTGACGCAATGCCGGGTTGCTGTAGCGTGCAATCAGCAGGTCGGCATAGTGGCCTAAATCAACCCCTTTCACTTTCAACGTCGGCGCTTGCTCTTTCAACATCAGTGCATGTGCGGCCTGGCGATAATGTTCATCTTCCATGCAATCGTTAATGTGCTGATAACCTGCCAGATACCCCAGATACGCCAGGAAAGAGTGGCTTCCATTCAGCATGCGCAACTTCATCTCTTCAAAAGGAATGACGTCTGATACCAGTTCTGCTCCTGCTTTTTCCCACTGTGGACGGCCGGCAACAAAGTTATCCTCAATCACCCACTGACGGAACGGCTCACAGGCGACTCCCGCCGGGTCACGCACACCCGTCAACTGTTCGATTTTATCGAGCGTCTCAGCGGTAACCGCCGGAACGATGCGATCCACCATGGTCGACGGGAATGTCACATTGGCTTCAATCCAGTCAGCCAGTTCACCGTCCACTGCACGAGCATACGAACAGGTTACGTTACGCATCACATGACCATTTTCTGGCATGTTATCGCAGGACATCACGCTGAATGCAGGCAAACCCGCCGCTCTACGGCGTGCCAGGGCTTCAACAACCACACCCGGAGCAGACTTCGGCTGATGTGGGTTTTGCAGGTCAGCAACAATAAACGGGTGATCGAGCATCAATTGCCCGCTCGCCGGAGAATGGCAGTAACCTTTCTCTGTAATGGTCAGAGAGACAATCGCGACTTGCGGTTCACACAGGGCTGCCAGCACCGTTTCCAGGCCATCCACCTGAGCATGCAGTGCCGTTTTCACCACGCCGACGACACGTGAAGTCCAGGCATCGGCAGACATTTCTGCAACGGTGTAAAGATTATCCTGAGCCTTGAGATCGGCAATTTGCTGCTCGCCGCCAATCAGGTTAACTTCGCAGTAACCCCAGTCGCTACCGTGGTCGGCAGCAAGAATATCGGCATAGACCGCCTGATGCGCGCGGTGGAATGCTCCAAACCCTAAATGGACGATGCGGGCTTTAAGGTTCTCGCGATCGTACTGAGGAAGCGTGGCTTTCGCCTGTAATAACCGGTTTTCCATGATTGTGACTCGTTCAATAAAAGAAGCTGAGATTCGCTGCCGCTCTCTCTGGAGTCAGCAACGCCTGCTTACTACACCAACTAGAATGGCAGTTGGGGTAAAAAAATAACTGCCATAATCCTCACTGATACTTTGGTTTCATATATTGATTTATATTAACTTTTAGTCATGTGGTGTGACATGCGCTAAAAGTTGTGTGACAGGTCACTCAAGATATGAACCAACAATCTTTAGCGACGTGACGAAAGCGCACCGTAGGCAACGGACTCTTTACGGGGCACTTCTGCCGCATCTTCCGCTATGCTCAAGTCGCGATCGCGGACTTCCGGCATCAAAATGGCGGATATCAGTCCAATCACGGAATAGGCAATCATCATCACAACGATTGGCCACCAGGAGCCTGTCATGTTGCAGAAGATCCCTGCCAGTACCGGACCAAAACCTACGGCGACCAGGCCACCGGCTTCTTTCGAAATTGCCATACGGGTAAAGCGATTACGCGAGCCAAACATCTCTGCCATCGTGATATTTTCCAGCGCAAACAACCCCAGAACCGCAAAATTATGGATAACGATAATGGACAGCATGATCACGCCAGGGCTGTAACTTTTATCGACAATGATCGACAACATTGGGTACGCCAGAATAATGGCGGATATGTTGAGAAGAATATACGGCAGACGGCGGCCTACCTTATCTGATAACCAGCCCAGGAGTGGGATCGAAATAAACCCAAGGATGGAGCTTATCATCAGAGCATCGGTCGGAATGCTTTTGTTAAACAGCAGTGTCTGTACCAGATAACCGGCCAGGAATGTCTGGATCAGACCAGAGTTCCCCGCCTGACCAAAACGCAGTCCCGTTGCCAGCCAGAAGGATTTGCTTTTGAACATCGCACCGACAGAGGTGTCCTGTACTGCTGCCGGTGCGGCAGTTTCAGCGTCGTTCACTTTCTCAAATACCGGGCTTTCTTTCAGGTTCATTCGCAGCCAGATTGCGAAGATCATGACCACTACGCTTGCCAGGAACGGTATACGCCAGCCCCAGGCAATCAGCTCTTCACGGTCGAGCGCAAAGAACATCACAGCCCAGATTGCTGTGGCGCTTAACGTACCGCAGTTTGTCCCCATCGCCACCAGCGATGAGATGATCCCGCGTTTACCTTTCGGCGCATACTCCGCCAGCATGGTTCCCGCGCCGGAGATTTCAGCCCCTGCGCCCAGCCCCTGAATAATACGCAGCGTGACCAGCAGCACTGGCGCAAAAATGCCAATCTGCGCATACGTTGGTAACACGCCAATCAGGGTGGTACAGATCCCCATCATGGTAATGGTGATGAACAGCACCTTTTTACGCCCAATACTGTCCCCCATTCTGCCGAAGATAAATGCCCCGACGATACGCGCGATGTAACCTGCGCCGTAAGTGCCCATTGCCAGAATAAGCGCCATCGCGGCGGATTGTTCCGGGAAAAAGATTTCGTGAAACACCAGGGCAGCGCCCAGTGAGTAAAGCTGGAAATCCATGAACTCCAGAGCGGCTCCCAGCCAGCCGGAAACGGCGGCTTTCACCAGATCTGAAGTCGTTCTTTGAGGTTGTGCTTGAGTCATAATGGCTATCTCTAAAAGGTAAGATGCGTACCACGCAGAGCCTGTCTTTGCAGGCCCTGTACCGCATTAATTGTTATTGGCCGAACGTGAGCAAGACCTTGCAGCACTGCCGCTGATCTTTTTCAAACAGTTCGATTGCGTCTGTAACGTGGTGATAGTCAAAGGTATGGGTAACCAGTTTTTCTGGGTCGATGAGTCCTTTTTCCAGCCAGTCAATCACGACCGGGAATTTGTTGGCATTCAGGCGTGATGAAAAAATCGACAGCTCTTTGCCCGTGATCCCCTGCTGAATAATCTGGCTCGGATCACTGGAGAAGCCCATCAATACAATGCGTGCTGCGGGAGATGCCAGCGTAATGGCTTCCTGTAAAATGGAAGGATGACAGGCCGCATCAATAATCAGCGTCGGTTTGATCCCTTTTTCATTCAACGCATCTTGTAGCGCATGTTCACCGTTATTGAACACCCAGTCCGCACCGCTACGCTGCGCCATCGCCAGTCGCTCATCAATCCGGTCAACCACGATGACCTGTTTCACGTTGTAGACACCTTTCAGCGCCTGCACCGTCACCAACCCCATCGGCCCTGCACCGTAGATCAGTGCAATATCGTTTTCCGCAGGATTCGCGTGCCCGGTCACGTTAGCCGCAATGGTGAACGGTTCAACCATGACCGCATGTTCATCGGGGATGGCGTCAGGAATGACCCACGCATTGTTGGCCGGAACCACTGCGTATTCGCTGAAACCGCCATCGCGATGAACCCCCAGCACAACAAGCGAGGTACAAACGTTGGGTTTGCCCACGGAACAGGGATAGCAATGCCCACAGCTGATCACCGGGTCAACCGAAACACGTTGCCCCAGGCGAGCCGCATCGACCCCTTCCCCTACAGCATCAATCACGCCAAAGAATTCGTGGCCGATCACACGCGGATATTTGGCAAAGGGATTGTGTCCGCGGAAGATATGGCTGTCTGACCCGCAGATCCCGGCAAGTTTAATTTTGACGCGAACTTCGCCTGTGGCGGGAACCGGTACAGGACGCTCTTCAATCACCAGCTCGTTCGGTTTTTGAATGACTACGCTTTTCATCGTTTGCTCCTCTTTACCAATTCCACAAAGTGCCATCTTCAAGGCGCGCGACCGGCAGATAGGCGGGATCGTAGGGATATTTCGCGGCCAGTTTTTCGTCGAATTCGATACCCAGACCAGGCTTATCGCCTGGATGCATATAGCCGTTATCGAAACTCCAGCTATGTGGGAAGACTTCCAGCATTTGTTCGGAGTAGCCCATATATTCCTGCACCCCGAAATTCGGAACCCATAGATCGAAGTGCAGCGCGGCAGCATGACAGATTGGCGACAGATCTGACGGGCCATGCGATCCTGTACGCACCTGATACAGTGAGGCGAAGTCCGCGATGCGACGCATTCCGGTGATCCCGCCCGCATGGGTAATGGTGGTACGGATATAGTCAATCAATTGCTCTTCAATCAGCTGTTTACAGTCCCAGATGCTGTTGAACACCTCGCCAACCGCAATCGGTGTAACGGTGTGCTGGCGGATCAGACGGAAACATTCCTGATTTTCAGCAGGCGTCGGATCTTCCATCCAGAACATACGGAACGCTTCAATGCTCTTACCGAAACGGGCGGCTTCTATTGGCGTCAGACGATGGTGCATGTCGTGCAGAAGATGTTCATTGAAGCCGAACTTGCTTCGCACTGCATCAAACAGCTTCGGCGTGAAATCGAGGTATTTCTCGGTGGACCACAACTGCTCTTCCGGCCAGTCACCTTTGGTTGCGGGTTCATACGCCAGCCCTTTCCCTTTAGACATGCCGTAGGTCGTTTTCATTCCCGGCACACCGCACTGAACACGAATCGCTTTGAAGCCCATCTCTTTGTGACGGGCGTAATCTTCAAGCACGTCATCGATGGTGTGTCCCGTGGTGTGGCAGTAGACCATTACACCTTCGCGTGATGCCCCACCAAGTAGCTGATAAAGCGGCATGCCGGCCGCTTTGGCTTTGATGTCCCACAGCGCCATATCCACGGCAGAGATAGCCGACATGGTGACCGGCCCGCGACGCCAGTACGCGCCTTTATAGAAAAACTGCCAGATGTCTTCGATGCGATGTGCATCGCGACCGATCAGCTGCGGACAAAGGTGATCTTTCAGGTAGGATGCGACAGAAAGCTCGCGCCCGTTCAGGGTGGCATCGCCAAGACCGACGATCCCCTCATCGGTGGTAATTTTAAGGGTGACAAAATTGCGCCCTGGGCAGGTAACAAATACTTCAGCCCCGACAATCTTCATAATCCAGTTCCTTACATCGCATGTTGTGATGCAGGAAATTTACGCAACTACACTACTACCATACAAGTATAATGATCATAAAATCAGCGAGCGATCACAAAATAAGGGCGCTTACGCGCGCCCCCAGCCAGCCACGATAATCAGCATACCGCAAAGCGCAACGACGGCCCCGGTCCAGTCATAGAGACTCAATTTGACGCCATCCACCACCCGCAACCACAGCAAAGCCGTACAGACGTAAACACCGCCATACGCCGCGTAAACGCGTCCGCTGGCAGCAGGATGCAGGGTGAGCAGCCAGACAAATAATGCGAGAGCGACCCCGGCCGGGATAAGTAACAGTATTGAGGCCCCTTTTTTCAGCCAGAGCCAGGGCAAGAAGCAGCCAATGATTTCGCATAATGCGGTCGCAAAGAAAAGCAGCGTTGTTTTAATCATGGTTATCTTTATATGAGGATTGGTTTAGACATCATACGCGATAATCTCGTTTACTTTTCCATACCTGCCCACGGGTATGCCCCTTTTTCGGATTAGTGTAGAATTCAGCCTGGGTAAATCGTTTATCTGCACCCACTACAAGGAACACGCCAATGAGTACATTACGCAAACTCCTTTGTCTGACGGCAATGCTCGCACTGACAACGTTCGCCTTTACCGCACCGGTTTCTGCTGAAACCAACAAACTGATCATTGAGTCAGGCGACAGTGCGCAAAGCCGCCAGAACGCTGCCATGGATAAAGAACAATGGAATGACACCCGCAATCTTCGCCAGAAGGTAAATAAGCGGGCTGAGAAAGAGTGGGATAAAGCTGATGTCGCCTTTGATGCACGCGATAAGTGCCAGCAAAGCGCGAATGTGAACGCCTACTGGGAACAGAACACGCTGCGCTGCCTGGATCGTCGAACCGGACGCGTGGTTGCACCTTAATATTACAGAATGAGTATGGCCGATATGTTAGCCGTTAGACTTCGACCACTGGAGCGCGAAGATTTGCGCTTCGTTCATCAACTCGACAATAACGCCAGCGTGATGCGCTACTGGTTTGAAGAGCTTTACGAGGCGTTTGTCGAGCTGTCCGATCTGTATGATAAGCATATCCACGATCAGAGCGAGCGTCGTTTCGTTGTGGAGTGTGAGGGCGAAAAAGCCGGGCTGGTTGAGCTGGTTGAAATCAATCACGTTCACCGCCGGGCAGAGTTCCAGATCATCATTTCTCCGGAATATCAGGGAAAAGGCCTCGCATCACGTGCGGCAAAGCTGGCAATGGATTACGGGTTTAACGTACTTAACCTGTATAAGCTCTACCTCATTGTCGATAAAGAGAACGAAAAAGCGATTCATATCTACCGTAAGCTAGGGTTTATGGTGGAAGGTGAACTGATTCATGAGTTCTTTATCAATGGCGAGTATCGCAATACCATTCGCATGTGTATTTTCCAGCATCAGCATCTTGCCGGGCACAAAGCGACAAGTACCAGCCTGCTAAAAACCACCGCGCAGTAACAGGCAATGCGCGGTTTTCCCTGCCGCGCATTTCCAGAAACATCAATAGTAATCAATGCTGTTTTTGATGGTGTACTTGCGCTCAATCGCAGGCTTGACGCTGTCATCGATGATCAGCAAATTGCACGTCACCGGATTATCATGACGGTCGTAGTCACAGCTCTGCTTCACGTGGCCTAACGGCTTGTCATTCAACATACTCACCGCACTGTAATCCAGTTTTTTTCGCGCATCTTTCGACGGAGTAGACTGGACAGAGAGGCGTTGATCCCCTGATTGCGTGCTTTTACCCAGTGGATACCCTTCTGCATCGTAACGGTATTTCACTTCCATCGCTTTACCGTGCGCCGCCACGACAAAACCATTATCGTCGGTATCCCACGTCACCCCTGCAGATGGCAACTCAGCAAGCTGGCACTTACCTTGCAGCTTCACCTTGCGCTGTTGAGTTTCGGCATCAAGGTAATAATTCGCATCCAGCACCAATGCCACACCGGTATTTGACTCCAGATCATGCAACTCCAGCGTGTCAAAACACCCTTCCGTCGACATCGTCCCCGTTACCCGTTTGGAGACTTCTCCTTTGTCGTTGAGCAGTGTCTGAGTAAAGTCTTTCACCGGCCCGCGCAGTGGATCAAAATCGAACTCATTCGAGAAACTGGCCATTTCCGGCGTAAAAGATAATGGCGCGGAATTGTTGTCACATCCCGCCAGTACCGTGCCCAGTAACACTATGACTGCATATTTCTTCACGTTATTTACCGATACAGGGAGATAATTCCCAATCATATTAGCAAATACAGATGGTTACGCGAAACCGAAATGTCAGCATCACCCTGCGTCGATACGGCAGAGATCTGAGATGGGTATCATTGATGATTTTTCTTAGTGATTATCCTGGCGACAGTAAAAGCAACAGCCCCACTGCACACCCCCAGTAACACGCGTTGGGCTGGCGCAACGTCAGCGCTAAACGAAAAGAGCAGGCCAAAGCAGATGCCACTCGCCATCGAACCACTGAATAACCAATCCGGAAGTACTGGTCGATTCTTCAACAATGCCAACTGGTCATGCAGCTCTCTGATATTTTTTGCATACAACTCACTCACCCTCTTTTCCTGAGCGAGATCGTCCGTCATGGATGTCATTTCAAGCCGGGCGGCGCTTAATTGCCGGGTCAGATCGCTGCTCTTCTGTTCTTCGAATTTCAACAGCGATCGCACATGGGTTATCTGCCGGTGTAGACCGTCTTTTTCCTCAATAATGCGGTCAATTTTACGACTGGCTGCTTTGTACCGTTGGTGCTCATCAACATATTTGCTCTGCACTTCCGTTTGCGTCTGCTCCGCACGTCGCTGGAGCTCTTCATAATCCGCATATTTCTGGTCATGCGCGTTTTTCCAGTGGTCAGCCTCGTCGGCAAACACCTGGCCGAAATCGAGTGCTGCCACCAGCTTCGCGTTTAATTCATCAATTTCATGGTTAGCCGCGAGATGCGAATCCAGGGTTGCAAGGAGTTTATCGTTGTATTCTTCATTCTGCTTTCTGGCCACCGCGAGCGCTTCCTGTGCGTTAGCCCGTTCCAGCTCTAACTGATGCACGTTCGTCTCATTAGCCTCATCGCCAGCAGCAACTTCTGCCATCACCTTTTTCAGACGTGCCACCTGTGCGGTTTTATCTTCAAGGGTCGCTTCCAGTGTCTTCAGACGGGTTTTATGCTGTTCACATTCGTCACTGAGCTGAGTCGATAATTCCTGAAAATCTTCAAGCTGCTGCTGAAGCGCGGCCAATTCGCTGGCATTCGCCACGTTACTGCTGTGTTGTCGCAGTAACGCCAACTCCTGAAAATGCTGACTTTTTTGGTTTTCGATACTTTTCTGAAGTTCGGCAATGCGGTTTTTCAGCCGCGTATTCTCTTCAGCCGTTTGAGGACCATCGTTAAGCAAGGCGTGATATTTCGCCTTCATTTCCTGGAGAGTGGCTTCCAGTTTTGCCAGTTTTTCCTGGGTCGCTTTCGTGTCTTTATAGACGGTCTTCGGCTTACTGTTCATGCCGCCGCCAGCGTCCCGACGGAGGTCAACGCCCTTCAGCGCCTCCGTAATGTGCGCGCGTCGCGCCTCTTTTTCCATCTTCAGCACGCGGCCAATCGCCGACGACAGAAACGTTGCGGCTTCCTGCGGATTAGACGTTCCATAGGATTGACGAAGTAAGCTAATTAGCTTGTTATCGGTACTCATTTTCTTCACTTATGCGGAGATCCTGCAACCCACGGGAAAAGGTCCTGAACAGGAATTGTCAACAATATGGCAATACAACAGAAATGCGTGGAGTGCAGGTATTCTCGATTTGACTGACCAGAGACTAATCAATAGGTGAGGATTATAGGTTTTCCGAATGAGCACGCTTTGATTTCGCACACATCCGGCGGAAATTTAAGATAAAAGAAAATATTATTGCCCACCCGATCTTTTCTTCTTTTTAAGATAATTCAGAATGTTGCCACCAAAAACAAATACTTACAGGAAGTCTGCTAAAATTACCCTACACACAGAGAGAAGGAGCAACAAATGAAACGGTTACCCTGGATTACCGCCCTGCTGTTGATGAGTGCTTCCCCGGCCCTTCTGGCCGCCCCGGACTCTTGCGAACGCGTGAAAAGTGATATTCAGCAGAAAATTATCAATAATGGCGTCCCAGAGGCAGGCTTCACGCTCAACATAGTTCCGAACGACCAGGCCGATCAACCTGACGCGCAGGTTGTTGGGCATTGTGCGAGTGATACGTTTAAAATTTTATATACCCGCACAGGAAATGCTCAAACGTCGGGTTCTCAGGAAGCACCGAGTGAACCTCAGTGACAGGGATATTCTTTCCGAGACCGGCAATATCCATTAGCTTGATAAGGATTAATATCCTTTAACCCTAAATAAGTAACACTCACTTTATCATTAACCCGGTTGTCATAACGGGTAAAAATAAACCCTACTCAAAATGATGGAGTGAGTCATGTCCGAGGCAGACAACCACGGCGGGATAAGCCGTCGAACGCTGGTCAAATCTACCGCAATAGGCTCACTGGCGCTTGCCGCCGGTGGCCTTTCTCTCCCCTTTGGTCTAAAAACTGCCGCTGCAGCGGTGCAACATGCTACCCGCCCCGGTGAGGATAAAGTCGTCTGGGGAGCCTGTTCCGTAAACTGCGGGAGTCGCTGTGCGCTCCGGTTACACGTGCGTGATGACGAAGTGTACTGGGTTGAGACCGATAATACTGGCGACGATATCTATGGCGATCACCAGGTACGCGCCTGCCTGCGAGGACGTTCCATCCGCCGCCGTATTAATCATCCGGATCGTCTTAACTACCCCATGAAACGCGTTGGCAAACGTGGAGAAGGAAAATTCGAGCGCATCAGTTGGGATGAAGCGCTGAATACCCTGACTACCAGCCTGAGAGGCGTGGTGGAAACCTACGGTAACGAAGCCGTTTACATTAACTACTCCTCCGGCATTGTCGGTGGCAACATTACGCGCTCCTCTCCGTATGCCTCACTGGTCGCACGTCTGATGAACTGCTACGGCGGCTTTCTTAGCCACTATGGCACGTACAGCACTGCACAAATCGCCTGCGCCATGCCGTACACCTACGGCACAAATGCCGGGAACAGTACCTCCGATATTGAGAACAGCAAGCTGGTGGTGATGTTCGGAAATAACCCTGCGGAAACACGCATGAGCGGCGGCGGGATCACCTACTATCTTGAACAGGCACGCGAGCGCTCAAATGCGCGAATGATCGTGATCGATCCTCGTTATACCGACACCGCAGCCGGACGCGAGGATGAGTGGGTCCCTATACGTCCAGGCACTGATGCCGCGCTGGTGGCCGGGATTGCATGGGTTTTGATTGACGAAAATTTGGTCGACCAGTCTTTCCTGGATACCTACTGCGTAGGTTATGACGAGAAAACGCTGCCGGAAGGTGCGCCTGCCAACGGTCACTATAAAGCCTACATTCTGGGCCAGGGTGACGATGCTACCGCCAAAACCCCGGAGTGGGCTTCGCGTATTACGGGTATCCCTGCCGAGCGCATCATTAAACTTGCACGCGAAATTGGGACGGCAAAACCCGCCTATATCTGCCAGGGCTGGGGGCCACAACGTCAGGCCAACGGCGAACAAACCTCGCGCGCTATCGCCATGCTACCCATTCTGACAGGCAACGTAGGGATCAACGGCGGAAACAGTGGGGCACGAGAATCAACCTATACCATCACCATTGAGCGAATGCCGCTGCCGGATAACCCGGTGAAAACCCAGATCTCCTGTTTTAGCTGGACCGACGCCATTGCGCGCGGCCCGGAAATGACGGCATTGCGCGATGGCGTTCGCGGAAAAGATAAGCTTGATGTACCGATCAAGTTCATCTGGAACTATGCCGGTAACACCATCATTAACCAGCATTCGGACATCAACAAAACCCACGACATTTTGCAGGATGAGCGCAAATGCGAAATGATTGTGGTCATCGACAATTTCATGACCTCATCCGCGAAATACGCCGACCTTGTGCTGCCCGACCTGATGACCGTGGAACAAGAAGACATCATCCCGAACGATTATGCTGGCAACATGGGGTATCTGATCTTCCTGCAGCCTGTCACCGCACCGAAGTTTGAGCGCAAACCGATTTACTGGATCATGAGCGAAGTGGCGAAACGGCTCGGCCCGGATATTCATCAGCAGTTCACCGAAGGGCGCACTCAGGCACAGTGGCTACAGTATCTGTACGCCAAAATGCTTGAAAAAGATCCCCAATTGCCCTTCTACGACGCACTGAAAGAGATGGGGATTTATAAGCGCAAAGATCCGGCGGGACACTTTGTGGCCTATAAAAAATTCCGCGACGATCCGCAGGCAAATCCACTCAAAACGCCGTCAGGCAAGATTGAGATTTACTCCAGCAAGCTTGCGAAAATCGCGGCATCCTGGGAGCTGGCAAAAGATGAATCCATTACACCACTGCCGGTTTACGCTTCCACGTTTGAAGGCTGGGATGCACCGGAACGCAGTACATTCCCACTACAGTTGTTTGGTTTCCATTTCAAGGCCCGCACCCATTCCAGCTACGGCAATATTGATGTGCTTCAGGCGGCCTGCCGTCAGGAAGTGTGGCTTAATCCGGTGGATGCCGGGCAGCGAGGAATCAAAAACGGCGACATGGTCCGCGTCTTTAACGATCGCGGTGAAGTGCGTATTTCGGCAAAAGTTACCCCTCGCATCATGCCTGGCGTAAGCGCAATGGGCCAGGGCGCATGGCACGACGCCAACATGAAGGGCGATCGCATTGACCATGGCGCCTGTATCAATACCCTGACCACACATCGTCCTTCTCCCCTGGCGAAGGGCAACCCGCAACACACGAATCTGGTACAGATCGAGAAGGCTTAAGCCGGTTCGCGTTATACTGGTCAAATCAAGTGAACTCTCCGCGCGGGGCCACCTGCGCGGAAGCAAGGAATGTTGTTATGAATGAAGTATCGCAACGCGAGGCGTTCGCCTTTAGCGCCCGGGTTCTGGGTGCACTGTTCTATTTTGCGCCTGACAGTGCGCAGGCTGCCCCCCTGGTGTCCGCCCTTACCCATACCGACTGGGTTCAGGACTGGCCGCTTCCAAAAGAGGTCATCACCCCGCTCGCCGAAACCCTGAACACTCCGGCCGATGAGACATTGCCTGAAGCCTGGCAGCGACTGTTTGTGGGACCGTGGGCATTGCCTGCCCCTCCCTGGGGTTCCGTCTGGCTGGATCGTGAGTCGGTTTTATTCGGCGAATCGACACTCGCATTACGCCAGTGGATGCGTGAAAACAGCATTGCGTTTGAAATGCAGCAAAATGAGCCGGAAGATCACTTCGGCACATTGCTGATGCTGGCGGCATGGCTTTCTGAGAACGACCGTAATACCGAACGAGACCAGCTTCTGGCCTGGCATCTGTTACCGTGGAGCACCCGTTTCCTTTCCGTCTTTGTCGACAAGGCCGGACACCCGTTCTACACGGTGCTCGGGAAACTCGCGCAATTGACGCTGGCAGACTGGCAATCCGCGCTGCTGATCCCGGTCGCAGAAAAGCCGCTTTACCGTTAATGGCATGCAGCCAGTGTCATCCACTGGCTGCCCTCTCATATCAGGCGAGCCATGCCCGCCATCCGCCGAAATCAGTAATGTCCTGCGCGCCTTGTAACCCGTACGCCTCACAGATAAAGCCCGTTAACCAGCGACCATCCTCCAGCTCCACTTTACCCAGCCCCAGCGGCGCAGGAATTCCACCCAGGAATGATCCCACTTCGCTGTGCGGCAGTTCCCACACTTCAACAGCGATGGCTGCGCCCAGCTCCGTGTCGCGAACCATGCCCGGCCGTTTACCGTCTGCCAGCGCATAAAGGCGATAATGCGGCGCACTTCGGGTTTCCTCCCGCAGCGTTGCGCCACGCTGGCGCAACTGAACATTCAGCGGCAGCCCATCAAGATGCGCACCACAAACCACAATCGGCATTCGGTCGTGGCTGGCAACCGATTCGGGGGCGACGCTGGACACGTCTCTGCCACCGGGCAACGCAAACGTCTGATGTCGCTGCAAGGCATCAGCCAGGCTCAGCAAATATTGGTCTGTGAATGCCCGGCCAAACAGGGTCACACCGGAGGGTAATCCGCTCACCATTACCCCCGCAGGTACAGCAACTGCGGCGTAATCGAGCAGATTCATAAAATTGGTATAAAACCCCAGATCAGCGTTACGTTTCACCGGCTCATCCGCCAGTTCTGCGAGCGTGACCGGGCGAGGATACGTCGGTGTCAGCACGCATTCCAGATGGGTCAGGATGGCATCACACTGCGTTTTATAGCCCTGTAATCTGTACTGGGCGTCAAACGTTGCGACCGCATCGGTTTCTGGCGCTTTGCGGAGTACATCGCGAATTACCGGCAGAACAGCATCTGGCTGTTGCTCAATCAATTTTCCCGCCACATGATAGCGCTCAGCGACCCACGGGCCGTCATACAATAACGTTGCTGCGGCAAGGAATGGCGTAAAATCAATCACCACAGGTACGCCTCCCATCGCAACTAAACGTGCTTTTGCGGCGTTAAAGAGCGCTTCGCTTTCCTCACAGCCAAGAAATTCAGGCCTCTCTGGCACACCGAAACGAAAACCCGGTTCGGGTATACCAAATGCCTGCGGGCCATTCCACGCTGGGTTCGTTCGGCTGTACTCGTCGCGCGGGTCGTTCACCGCCGTTAGCGACAAAAGCTGGCTTGCTTCTGCTGCTGTGGTCGTGAAGAAGGTCACGCAGTCCAGCGTGCGGCAGGCCGGAATCACGCCGGCTGTCGAAATTAACCCTTTGGTTGCTTTCAGGCCAACCAGGTTGTTTAAGGAAGCCGGAACGCGTCCGCTCCCGGCAGTATCAGTACCGAGTGAGAAACTGGCCAGGCCTAACGCCACAGCCAGTGACGAACCTGCACTGGAACCGCCTGACGGATAATCCGCAAGTATGCTGTTACGACATGCCCCATACGGCGAGCGCGTGCCGTTGAGCCCGGTGGCGAACTGGTCGAGATTGGTTTTGCCGAGCGGTATTGCCCCCAGAGCAATCAGTTGAGCAACGATGGTCGCATCCTGCTCCGCTGTATATGCATATGCTGGACAGGCTGCTGTCGTGTTGATGCCCGCAAGATCAATATTATCTTTGATGGCAAACGGCACACCGTACAGCGGTAAAGACGCGGGTTGCACATCGTCGAGCGCAGCCAGATAAGGTTCCAGTTCATCCGCCGTCAGGATATGAATAAAAGCATTAAATTCCGGGTTCAGCGCCAGCGCCCGTTCGCGTAATGTGGCAATCACTTCACGCGGAGTGACACGGCCTTCACGGTATGCCAGCGCCAGCACGTCAAGACGTAAATCAAACGGATGCCTCATACTGTTTTCTCCATAACCACGACACACTGCCCTGCACGCACCGACGAGCCTGGCTGCACGCGCACCTGGCTTACCACGCCATCACGGGCAGCAAGCAACGGGATCTCCATCTTCATCGACTCCAGCACCACCAGTACATCGCCCTCCCGTACCTGGCTGCCAGGCACAACGTTCACCTGCCACAAATTGCCCGAAACGGGACTGTCGATCCCTGTCTGGCCTGCCTGCAACGGCGCGTCTTCCCCCTCATCTGTGAGCACATCGGTACTGTCAAAATGGGCCTGACCGCTGGCGATCCAGCGTTCACGCTCAGCGTCAAATGCGCTCTGTTGATGAGTGCGATACGCTTCGATGCTCTGCGCCTCATCAGCAAGGAACTGCTGGTAGTCGGCCAGTTTCAGGGTGGTGTGCTCGATGCGAAGCGGATAGCGACCCAGCGGGAAGTCGCGGCGAATGGTCAACAGTTCATCAGCAGAAACGGGATAAAAACGGATCTGATCGAAGAAACGTAGCAACCAGGGTTTGCCGTTAAAATCGGCCACCGCGCGGTAGCGATTCCACATTTGCAGCGTTCGTCCAACAAACTGGTATCCCCCCGGCCCCTCCATGCCGTAAACACAGAGATAGGCTCCGCCGATACCGACCGAGTTTTCCGCCGTCCAGGTGCGCGCCGGGTTGTACTTGGTGGTAACCAGACGGTGGCGCGGATCGAGCGGCGTTGCCACCGGCGCACCCAGATAAACGTCGCCCAGGCCCATCACCAGATAGCGGGCGTCAAAGACCGTTTTGTAAACCTCATCGACATTCGCCAGGTCGTTAATACGGCGGATAAACTCCAGATTGCTCGGACACCACGGCGCGTCGCGACGCACTGTCGTCATGTATTTATCAATCGCTTTCTGGCATGCAGGATCATCCCATGACAGCGGCAGCCAGATCACACGCGACGGCACATCCAGATCCTCACGCTCACAGACACCCTGCCACAGCACGGTGATCGCCTCCAGCAGTTGCGCGAGGCTCATCACATCCGGCTGATAGTGGATTTGTAGTGAACGGATCCCCGGTGTTAAATCAATAACCCCTTCAAGCGCATGGCCTTCCAGGGCCTGCATCAGAGCATGCGCGCGAAAGCGCAACACCAGGTCCAGTTCCGGTTCACCTATTTCCAGCAGCAGGTGTGTGTCGCCAGAAAGTCGCGCGACCAGGCGTTTATCCGCCTGACCGCACGTCAACACAACAGGCGATATCAGCTCAGTCGGTTGCCAGGAGATCTCATGTGGATGCAGGCTGGCGATTTGCGCCTCCTGCGCCTGTGCAAGCCGCCGGGCCGTCATCATATCTACAGGAACAAAACGCACTTTATCGCCCGCTTTCAGTTGTCCGACCACATGCAAGTCAGCCTCAATGACGGTGACCGGGCAGACAAATCCTCCCAGACTCGGGCCATCCGGGCCGAGGATCACCGGCATATCGCCGGTAAAATCCACTGCACCGATGGCATACGGATTGTCATGAATATTCGACGGATGCAAACCCGCTTCGCCGCCACTGTCGCGTACCCACTCAGGTTTCGGCCCGATCAGGCGTACGCCTGTGCGACTTGAATTGAAATGCACTTCCCAGTCAGTGGCGAAGAAGGTCGCCATATACCCAGGCGTAAAGTATTCCGGCGCACCATGTGGGCCATAAATCACCCTTAACGTGCGGACTGGCGCGAGCACAGTGTGCAGAGAAGCAGGTAACTCAGCGTCAGGGGCTGGCGACGTTAACGGCAACACATGCAGCACATCACCAGTGCGCAATGCTCGCCCGGCGTGTCCGCCAAACTGACCCAGTGTAAAGGTACTTTTGCTGCCCAGATAATCCGGTACGCAGAATCCCCCGCGCAGGCACAGGTAGCTGCGAACACCCTCGCCGAGGATCTCCCCCATGCGTAACGTCATTCCGGCATGGACGCGAATCACACGATTATTGACCAGTGGCTCACCGTCCAGCATGAGTGCAATCTCTGCCCCGGTCACCACCAGTTGAGCATCGCAGTTAAATTTTAACGTCGGGCCGCTGAGGGTGATCTCCAGCGCAGCGGCCTGCTCGTCATTGCCCAGCAGACGGTTACCGAGGCGTAATGCCTGGTTGTCCATGGGGCCGGAGGGGGGAACGCCTACCGCCCAATACCCTACGCGCCCTGGATAATCCTGCACTGTCGTTTGTGTCCCGGCACTCAGCACGTCCAGCGTGGAAGCCTGATAGGCAAGTCCTTCCAGACACCGTGTCCAGGGTTCACCACGGGTAAATGGCGCGAAGGTTAAAATCTGTTGCAGGTAACGGCGGTTGGTTTCCACACCGTAGAGGCGCGTGTTACCGAGAGCCGCATCCAGGGCGTGAATAGCGGCTTCGCGGGTAGGCTGCCAGGCAATAATTTTCGCCAGCATGGGATCAAAAAATGGCGGGACGTCACAACCCGATTCAACCCAGGTGTCGATACGCAACGTTTGCCGATCGTCCTCCGGGAACGCCACATCGGTCAGCAGGCCAGGAGAGGGCTGAAACTGGCGTCCGGGATCTTCTGCGTACACCCGCGCCTGAATCGCATGCCCGACGGGGTTGAGGTTTTCACGCAGAGAGGCCAGCGGCGGCAACGTTCCGGCTGCGAGGGTAATCATCCAGCGTACCAGATCTACGCCCCACACCTGCTCGGTCACACCATGTTCAACCTGCAAACGGGTGTTGACTTCAAGGAAGTAAAAACGCGCGGCATCGCTGTCATAAACGAATTCAACCGTGCCGGCACTGCGATAGTTTACGGCTTTCCCCAGCGCGATCGCCGCTTCACATAATGCGCGTTCCATACCCTCAGGCAGGTTTGGTGCGGGTGTCTCTTCCAGCACTTTCTGGTTGCGACGCTGTACCGAGCAGTCACGCACGCCGAGGGCAATCACCTCTCCGTTACCGTCACCAAATAGCTGGACTTCCAGGTGGCGCGCACGCTCAATGTATTTTTCGATAAACACGCCCGCATCGCTGAAATTGTTTTTACCCAGCCGGACCACCGCGTCAAATGCGTCATTGAGTTCAGCGGCGTTGTAGCAGACACGCATACCGATGCCGCCCCCGCCCGCCGTGCTTTTCAGCATAACCGGGTAGCCAACCTCATCGGCAGCGCACAGGGCCTCATCCACGTCCGCCAGTAACTCCGTCCCTTCCAGCAGGGGGACGCCGTGGGTTTTTGCCAGCGCACGGGCGGTATGTTTCAGGCCGAAGACACGGAGTTGTTCCGCCGTTGGGCCAACAAACGCAATCCCGGCAGCTTCACAGGCTTCGGCAAATGCGGCATTTTCAGAGAGGAATCCATAACCCGGATGGATAGCCTGCGCACCGCTGGCTTTAGCGGCGGCGATAATTTTTTCAGTCACCAGATAGGTATTGGCCGCAGGACCATCACCGAGACTAATGGCGTCGTCTGCTTCGCGAATATGCAGACTGCTGATATCCGCCTCAGAATAGACGGCCACGCCGCCTATGTTCATGGCGCGCAGTGTACGCAGAATGCGACAGGCAATGGCCCCACGGTTTGCAATCAGGAGTTTCGTCAACATAGGTCAGACTCAATCGTGGCGGGTCGTCCCGCCGATAGTCGGCTCACCGCATGGTCGTCCATGGGGAAAACGCGTTTACAGCAGAATGCGCCCGGCGCGAACATCAAAGAGTCGGTAGATTATCTGGCGCAGACGCTGCCAGCGAGTTGGCGTTGGAGTCAGTTCCATACCAGCACCTCGGCAGGCGTCGGTTCCCAGCCATTGCAGGGGTTATTCAGCTGTGGGCAGTTAGAGATCAGCACAATGACGTTGCACTCTGCGCGAAGCTCAACATATTTCCCCGGCGCGGAGATCCCATCCTCAAACGTCAGCCCGCCTTGTGGTGTCACAGGGACGTTCATAAAGAAATTGATGTTCGCCCCAATATCGCGCTTTTGCAGGCGACCATCGTGCAGACAGGCGCAGAGGAAGTTATCGCGACAGCTGTGCATATGACGTTTGTCGAGGGCATAACGCACGGTATTGCTTTCCTGTGCGCATGCCCCGCCAAGCGTATCGTGGCGTCCGCAAGTATCGGCGACGATAGTCAACAACGGATTGCCCAGATTGGAATACAGCACGCTACCATGGGTGAGGTACGCGTTATTTTGACGGCGCAGCGTTCGCTGGGGATCATAGCGTTCGCGCGGGTTATCGGCATGATAGAAAAGGGTATCCACCGCCTGGTTGCCCTCCAGATCGAGCAGGCGCAGGGTCTGCCCTTTTTTCACGTCAAACATGTAAGGCTCGCCCGCCGGGATCACATGGCGAAAGCTGGCATGGTGCGCGTGTTTTTCGCTGGCAACGGTCATCATCAGTCTCCTCAGAGGGCGAAAAGTTGCGTATTGGTGATAGCGCGTTCGTTTTCCGGACGCGTCAGAAGTGCGCGAATGGCCGATTCTTCGTCTTGCACCTGCCACCAGCTCAGCTGTACCGGGCGCGGCGCATATTCTGCCGACGGGTCCATGGGGTGTTGTAGCGCGGTCATCACCACCAGCACATCCATGGGTGCAAACAGGTCAACATGACAACCAGGCTGGGAATGACCCGGGTGGAAGCTGAACTGTCCGTCGTCATCCACCGTCACTTTGCTGAAGAAGTTAACGACCATCAGCAGATCTTCGAGATTGAGATCCCACTTGCCCATCTCCACCAGCAGGTTGTCCGTCCCGTTGCGGAAAAAACCATTGCGCCGTTCCTGATAACGCCCCTGTCCGTATTTTTCAGCCACTTCAGCCGCATTCAGTACGCCACCGAAGGGATCGTGCCAGCCGCTGGTATCGGCGGTGATACCAGTCAGAACCCGGCCCATATCAGAATAGAAGCAGTGCCCGGCAGTCAGGCGTGCCGTATGCTGCCCTTTCAGCGTATCGGGCAGGTTGAGACGCTCACTTTTTTCGTGGGCGTTGAGCATGATCAGGCTGACATTTGCCCCGCCTTCAATGTCGGTCATCCGCAGGATTTGCCCGCGTTTAAGCACGCACGAGAAATGGCCGCCACCGGGCAGTCTCTCTTCACGAAGAAGGGTTGAGGTGATATTCACAGGATTAACTCCTTAATGCATAGACGTTATCGGGAGCCGTACCGCTCAGCGAAGAGAGTCGCGTCTCATTGAGCGGAATGTCGTAAGTGATGCGCGCGCCATAGGCGTTCGGAGCATGTGGATCAAGCCGCACTTTGTCGAACACCAGAAGACGCGTACCGAGGTTGAACCCCTCCGACAGATCGTGGGTTACCATAAAGACGGTCATGCGGGTTTCGCCCCACAGTTGCAGCAGCAGGGCATGCATGTCTTTACGAATGCCAGGGTCGAGCGCGCCAAAGGGTTCATCAAGCAATAAAACGCGCGGCTGCATAATGAAGGCCTGAGCAATCGCTAAACGCTGTTGCATACCGCCAGAGAGTTGGGCCGGGTATTTATCAAGCGCCTGACCAAGCCCAACCTTTTCCAGCATCTCCGTTGCACGTTCACGCGCGGCCCGTTTTTTCGCCCCAAATAGCCGTCCACATAACGGTGATTGCGGCAATTCAAGCCCCATGGTGACGTTATCCAGCACGCTGAGATGCGGGAAAACCGAGTAGCGCTGAAACACCACGCCACGGCTGCTGTCCGGCTCAGCAATGAGCGGTTTGCCATCAAGCGTAATCGTGCCACGGCTGGGCGCTTCCTGACCGAGCAACAGGCGCAGGAAGGTGGATTTTCCACAACCGGACGCGCCAACCATTGAACAGAACTCGCCTTCTTTAACCTGCAAGTTCAGGTGTTCGAGCACCACATGGTCGCCGTACTCCTGCCAGATATTGTTGATGGTGATAAAGCTCATGCCTTACCTCCTTCCGCCCAGGGGAAACAGGTTTTGTGTAACTGACGCAGTGCCAAATCCATCAGCCACGCCAGCAGCGTGATCCACAGGACATAGGGAATAATGACATCCATCGCCATATAACGACGCACGAGGAAAATGCGATAACCCAGACCTGCAGTGGATGAGATAGCCTCTGCCGAGATCAGGAATAACCACGCCGAACCCAGTAACAGGCGCAGGGATGTCAGTAGCCGTGACAGTAACTGCGGTAACACGACCCGTAGCACCAACGTCCAGCTATTTGCTCCCAGCGTCTGCGCTTTGATCAGGATCTCCGGCGGGATTTCACAGGCGCGGTGTTCAAGATCCCGGGCCAGCATCGGTGTGATGCCAATAACGATGAGCATCACTTTCGACAGTTCATCCAGCCCAAAGACGATAAACAGCACCGGTAAAATCGCCAGCGGCGGGATCATCGACAGCACCGTCATCAGTGGCGAAAGTGAAGCTCGCCACAGCGGAAATACCCCAGCGGCAACCCCTATGCACAGGCCGATCAACGAGGCGATGGCCAGCCCGGTCAGCAACCGGGCGAGGCTCACCAGGGTATCAACCCAGAACAGATACTCGCCGCTACGTTTATCCGGGGAAAACGCCATCCGTGATATTGCATCCAGCATCTGTTGCAGGCCTGGGAGCAATTTGTCCTGCGGGTTAGCTTCCAGTCGCACTGCCGAGCCGAGAAAATAGGCGGCCAACAGCAAAACAAACGGCAACATCACAAGCATCAAACGCATGCCGGAAGTGGGATGACGGTTAATCTGTCGCATGGCAAACTCCGTCACTCATCACAGCTTGCCGGCAGCGGCCAGTTTCACGAAACTGTCATCAAAGCGCAGCTTCACGTTATTGGCATCGCCCTGCGTGACATTGCCGGGGAAGGTCATACCAATGAAATCTGCACTCTGCGCACCGTCACCGAGCAACCCTTTCTCAAAGGAGAATGACGCAACACGCTGCATGGTTTTTGCCAGCTCGGCCGAGCCAACAAACGCCAGGTTATCCGCCGGGGTGTAAAAAAGGTGGGTCGTTTTCAACTGGGCCTGATATCCGGCGAGATCGGTTCCGGATGCAGCCGCCATCGAATTCAGTGCGTTCGCATCCTGGGCTTTCATCAGCCCCATCATCTCGTACCATGCGCCTGTCAGTGCTTTGCCCAGCGCCGGGTTATCTTTCAGGGTGTCCGTGTTGACCACCATCATGTCGATAAGCTCACCCGGAACCTGCGATGAACTGAAGACTTCAGTGGTTTTTGGTGTGCCTTTGATGACGGAGAGTTGCGGGTTCCAGGCAACCGCGGCCTGTACGCCCGGTGTGGCAAAAGCAGAGACAATATCCGCATCCGAGGTGTTGACGACAGTGACATCTTTCTCTGCCAGACCGGCTTTTTCAAGCCCACGTACCAGCAGATAATGAGAGACCGACAGTTCAGGCAGGTAAACCTTCATCCCTTTAAGGTCGTTGAGGGTTTTGCCCTCACCTTTCATGACTACGCCGTCATTGCCCTCCGAGTAACTTCCGAGGATAAGCGCCGTGGTGTCCACACCGCCAGCGGCCGGAATAGTCAGTGCATCCATGTTGGTCATGGTGCAGCCATCGAACTGGCCGGCGGTATACTGGTTGATCGATTCGATATAGTCGTTGAGCTGAACAACATTGATTTTGATGCCGTATTTATCGGCCCACTTATCAATGATTTTGCTACTGCTGATTGTGCCCCAGGGCATCCATCCGGCGTAGATCGTCCAGCAAACATTGAACTCTTTTTTCACTGCGGCAAAGGTTGGGAGACTGACCAGCATCGCCAGCGACAGCACAAGAGAGCGGAGTAATGGCGTTTTCTTCATTCTTGACCTCTGAGTGGCACAAAATTAGGGGGCAGCGCGACACCGTCTGGTGCTGCTGTCTCCCGGGTTTTTGTCCCGCCGTGTAACCTCTCAGAGGTCGCCAGCTCTTGGACCAGCCATTCACCGAAGTGAACCGGAACCCTAGCCAGCTATTGTTCATATTGTGTGGTGCACTGCCCTTCGCATTTGTTTTTGCAATGGCTGTGCCAGTTTTTAAATCGTTATTTATGAGTCAGTTAAGCACTCATGCGTCCACGTTATCCCTGTTTTGGTGAGCAGACACAACGCACTGCACCATTACGGTGCTCTGGTCACACAGCCCAGCGGCATTATTTCTTATCAGGATCCCAGTAAACCTGAACCCCCGTTATCAGGGTAAAGAACCTGATAGCCGCATCTTTGCCTGCCTCAACGGTTGGGTAAGGTTTTGAAAGATAGACATAACCACGAGAGTGGGTGAAGAAATGGCGATGTTCTGGCTTTGCCTCAACCCCCGTCAGCGCTTTAACCTGATCAAGATTGCAGTGGATGCGATATCCCTTATCCTTGTAATTCTGAAGCGTAAAAACGCCCGTGGTATTGTTTGGCGCAGTACGCGCGAGGTTAGTCATTTTCGGCTCCTGTTTAATGAATATCCGGACTCACTTTACGTTTTTCCTGTACTGATTCTCGTGAGAGAACGCCTGCTATCAGGCAAATGGTGGTTTTTGCGCCTGGTGACAACAACCACAACAAATTTTATACACCCTTTATATAACGCTGGTGTATTGTTTTTAAACAATTAATCCGCCCAAAGGACAACTGCGCAATGCTCACGATTCTCGGCAAAACAACCTCCATAAACGTTCGCAAAGTGCTCTGGACCTGCGAAGAAGCAGGTCTTGAGTATAGACAGGAGGACTACGGCAGCGGTTTTGCCTCAACCCAGACCGATGAATTCCGCGCCATGAACCCCAATGCGATGGTTCCGGTGCTGATTGACGATGAATTTGTGCTGTGGGAGTCCAATTCAATTTGCCGTTATCTGGCACGCAAGGCCGGACGCTACGACCTGTTACCCTCGGAGCCGCAGGCCTGCGCAAACGTCGAACACTGGATGGACTGGCAAGCAACTGAATTTAACAACGCCTGGCGTTATGTTTTCCCGGCCCTGGCACGCAAGAACCCGGACTATAACGATCAAAATGCCATTGCTGCCGGCATTAAAGAGTGGAATCACTGCATCGGTATTGTAGAACAACAGCTCCAGCGAACAGGCGCATGGGCTGCGGGCGATGCTTTTACTCTGGCGGACGTTGTGCTGGGGTTATCGGTGAACCGCTGGAAAATGACCCCCTTTGACCATCCGGACGTACCTGCAATTGATGCATGGTTTGCTCGCCTGAACCTGCGGCCGGCATTTCTTCGTCACGGGAACAACGGAATGGTGTAACTCCCCCATACCATCGAAACAGCACGCTATTTTATCCCCAACACCCGCACTCTGTGAGTGCGGGTGTTCTTGTTCCATGTGACAGCGTCACTTATCAAAGGTGTGTTTAGGACTATTCTGTCTGCCCTCCTTTCAGCCCTTATGCCATAAGGCTTAACCTGATGTTTCCGCTTATTTCATAGGGTTACTGATTTATCTCCTTCTCTGGAACCCTTCCCAATCACTTGCTATAGGTCGTATACCCCTGCCGAAACATGGCATAACAACAGGCAACCCGTGGTTGCTATAACGCATGCGCACAGGGAGACACACCGCAATGCACCCGTTACTTAAACGTACGCTGCTTTTTATCAGCACTCTCGTCGTGATCCTCGCCATCCTCATCTGGGGCATTGGGTTCGAGACAATCAAAGCACGTCAGGTGGACCTCCTCTACCTGGGACAACAGCACCTGATTCTGGTTTTCTCGTCGATGTTCTTTGCGTTACTCATTGGTATTCCTGGCGGGATCCTGTTGAGCCGTCCTGCTGCGAGAGGAAGTGCCGAATACATAATGCAGATCTTTAATGTGGGCAATACGCTTCCGCCGCTGGCCGTACTCGCCCTGGCGATGGTGGTGCTTGGGATTGGCGATAAGCCCGCAATCATTGCTCTGTTCCTTGCATCCCTTCTGCCCATCGTCCGCAACACCTATGCCGGGCTGTGTTCCGTACCCGCGTCACTCCTGGAAGCGGCTAACGGGATCGGGATGACAAAATGGCAACGCCTGCGACAAGTCGAAATTCCCAACGCCTGGCCAGTGATGCTTTCCGGGATCCGCATTGCCACCGCCATCAACGTGGGTACAGCTCCGCTGGCTTTCCTGATTGGGGCCAGCAGTTACGGCGAGCTGATTTTCCCCGGAATCTACCTGAATGATTTCCCGACGCTGATTCTGGGCGCGTCGGCCACTGCGTTGTTCGCCCTGATTCTGGATACGTTGCTGGCCGCTCTCGGCCGCCTGATGAGCCCACATCTCGCGCAATAACAATAATAAGGAGCTTCTATGAGACTGTTTTCAGCCCTGACGGCACTGCTTGCCGCTGCGCTGTTCACCAGCCAGGCACTGGCCGCCCCGCTAATTCTGGCGACCAAGAGCTTTACCGAGCAGCACATCCTGTCGGCCATGACCGTGCAGTATCTGCAAAAGAGAGGTTTCCAGGTTCAACCGCAGACCAACATTGCGACGGTGATCTCCCGTAATGCGATGATCAATAAGCAGATTGATATGACCTGGGAATATACCGGTACATCGTTGATTATCTTTAACCACATCACTAAACGCATGTCGCCGCAGGAGTCCTACGAGACAGTGAAACGCCTGGATGCGAAACACGGTCTGGTGTGGCTCAAACCCGCTGACATGAACAACACGTATGCCTTCGCCATGCAGCGTAAACGCGCTGAAGCAGAGCACATCAACACCATGTCGGAGATGGTGGCAAAGATTGAGCAGATCCGCAAAACCGATCCAGACAACAACTGGTTACTGGGGCTTGACCTTGAGTTTGCCGGCCGTAGTGACGGGATGACGCCACTGCAAAAGGCCTACGATATGACGCTGGACCGCCCGCAGATTCGCCAGATGGACCCCGGACTGGTCTATAACGCAGTGCGGGATGGCTTTGTCGATGCCGGGCTTATCTACACCACCGATGGACGGGTGAAAGGCTTCGATCTGAAAGTGCTGGAAGATGATAAAGGGTTCTTCCCGAGCTATGCCGTCACCCCGGTTGTCCGTCAGGACACGCTGGAGGCGAACCCGGGCCTCGAAGAGGCGCTAAACACGCTCTCCAGCCAGTTAAACAACGATGTCATCACCGAACTGAACAAGAAGGTGGACATTGATCATCAGTCACCGCAGCAGGTCGCCCGTGATTTCCTGCGTAGCAAACAGCTGCTGTAAGGAGGCGCTATGGAGACCGTTCACTACATTTTTGATAACTGGGGTTATCTGTTAACGCTGACGATGCAACATCTGTGGCTGGTGGCGCTCGCCGTCGGGCTGGCCATTGTCATCGGTGTACCGCTGGGGATTTTGATTGTTCGCCACAAATGGCTGGCGACACCGGTACTGGGGATCGCCACCATTGTGCTGACCATTCCCTCCATTGCGCTGTTTGGCTTAATGATCCCACTCTTTTCGCTGATCGGTCAGGGCATCGGAGCTCTGCCCGCCATCACTGCAGTATTTCTCTACTCGCTACTGCCTATCGTGCGTAACACCCATACCGCGCTGGACAATCTGCCGCCAGGCCTGCGTGAAGCAGGACGCGGCATTGGCATGACCTTCTGGCAGCGACTGCGTTGGGTCGAAATCCCGATGGCACTGCCGGTCATTTTCGGCGGTATCCGTACCGCTGTGGTGATGAACATCGGGGTAATGGCAATTGCCGCCGTTATCGGCGCGGGCGGGCTGGGTTTGCTGCTGCTTAATGGTATTGGCGGCAGTGACATCCGTATGTTGATTGCGGGCGCACTGATGATCTGTCTTTTAGCGATTGTGCTCGACTGGTTGCTGCATCGTTTGCAGGTCGTACTGACTCCAAAGGGGATTCGATAATGATAAAACTGGAAAACCTCACCAAGCAATTTTCACAGAAACAGGGCCAGATGCTTAAGGCCGTGGACAACGTTAATCTGAACGTTCCCGAAGGGGAAATGTGCGTGCTACTTGGCCCATCCGGTTGCGGTAAAACCACCACACTGAAGATGATTAACCGCCTGATTACGCCGAGTAGCGGAACCATCCTGATTAACGGGGAAGACACCAGCGCGATGGATACCGTGACGCTTCGCCGAAACATTGGTTACGTGATCCAGCAGATTGGCCTGTTTCCAAACATGACCATTGAAGAGAACATTACTGTTGTGCCTCGCATGCTGGGCTGGGATAAAACCCGCTGTAAAACCCGTGCCGAAGAGCTGATGGATATGGTGGCGATGGATCCGCATAAGTTTCTCAACCGTTACCCGCGCGAAATGTCCGGCGGACAACAGCAACGTATCGGCGTGATCCGCGCTCTGGCTGCCGATCCGCCGGTATTGCTGATGGATGAACCCTTTGGCGCGGTTGACCCAATTAACCGTGAAGTGATCCAGAACCAGTTTCTTGAGATGCAGCGCCAACTGAAAAAGACCGTAATGCTGGTGAGCCATGATATTGACGAAGCGCTGAAGCTGGGCGACCGTATTGCCATCTTCCGTCAGGGACGGATTGTGCAATGTGCCAGCCCGGATGAGCTGCTGGCTAAACCTGCCAACGAATTTGTCGGTTCATTTGTCGGCCAGGACCGGACGCTGAAACGCCTGTTGCTGGTTTCCGCGGGCGATGTCACCGATCAACAGCCTACGATTACGGTGCGCGAAACCACTTCGCTTTCAGAGGCATTCGTCACCATGGATGACCACGATATTCGGGCGATCACCGTGGTCGATGATCGCGGCAAGCCGCTGGGCTTTGTCAAACGCCGTGAGGCGCGTAACACGGGTGGTTCATGTGCTGATATTCTTCATCCGTTCCGTATGACCGGTAAAGCCGAAGACAACCTGCGCGTGGTGCTTTCACGTCTTTATGAGAGCAACACCAACTGGATGCCGATTGTTGACGAGGACGGGCGCTATAACGGCGAAATTTCGCAGGATTACATTGCGGAATACCTGAGTTCCGGCCGTACACGACGGGCACTGAACATTCATAGCGACAGTTAACCGTCATTCCGGGTAGTGGCCATGCCCCTGCCCGGCCTTTTCGCACGCATACCTTTTGCTAACCCCGCGTTTTCACCTCACAATATTGTATCTTCCCTGTTTAATTGCGACCTATGCAGCGTCTTCATGCTTACCCTGACATCCGCGCGATGTTTCGCAGGCTCCTGATTGCCACGTTGACTGGCGTGCTGGCGGCACTGGCCGTCGCCCTGTTTCGCCATGCCATGTATCTGCTTGAGTGGTTATTTCTCAGTAATGAAAGCGGCAGCCTGGTCAATGCCGCCAGTCAGCTTTCCCCCTGGCGACGCATGTTAACACCTGCCCTGGGCGGGCTGGCTGCGGGAATATTGCTCTGGGGCTGGCAACGACTGACTTCGCAACGCCCTCATGCCCCCACCGATTATATAGAAGCGATCGATACGGGCGACGGACAGTTTGACTACGGGGCTTGCCTGGTAAAATCCCTCGCGTCACTGCTGGTGGTAGCCAGTGGGAGTGCCATAGGCCGGGAAGGGGCAATGATCCTGCTTGCCGCGCTTGCGGCCTCTTTTTTTGCTCAGCGCTTTACGCCCAAATCAGAATGGAAACTCTGGATTGCCTGCGGCGCAGCGGCCGGTATGGCCAGCGCTTACCATGCACCGTTAGCCGGAAGCCTGTTTATTGCGGAAATTCTGTTTGGCACACTGATGCTGGCGTCACTGGGTCCGGTAGTGATTACCGCGGTGGTAGCCCTGCTAACGACACGACTGCTCAGCCCTGGCGCCAGTACGCTTTATGAGGTCCATCTTAGTGAAACGCTTAACGCTCTGGATTATGCCCTGATCGTCGGGACGGGACTGTTAGCCGGTGTATGTGGTCCACTTCTGATGGGGTTGATGGCATTTAGCCATTCGCTGTTTCTGCGCCTCAAACTCTCCCCGCCGTGGCAACTCGCACTTGGCGGGTTAATCGTGGGGCTGCTTTCTCTGCTGACACCGAGGGTCTGGGGGAACGGTTACAGCGTTGTCCAGGCATTTCTTCTCGCTCCACCGCTGTTGTCAGTTATAGCAGGGGTTTTTATCTGTAAGCTGCTGGCCGTCCTTGCCAGTAGCGGCTCGGGCGCACCGGGCGGCGTGTTTACGCCGACACTGTTTGTGGGTATGGCGACGGGAATGTTGTTTGCTCAGATTGTGTCATTGTGGTTCCCGGTTCCGGAAGCAGGGATTTTACTGGGGCTGGCAGGAATGGCAACATTGCTGGCTGCCACAACGCACGCACCGATCATGTCGGCACTGATGGTCTGTGAAATGACCGGGCAGTATTTTTTACTGCCCGGTTTGCTGGTTGCCTGTGTGGTGGCATCCGTGTTGTCGAGAACGTTACGCCACGACTCGATCTACGGAGAGCATGTCGCCGAACACCGAGAGATCGATGTACTGCGCTAAATCACGCTGCTCTGCACGTGGCAAATAAGGCAGTTCACCCACCAGCGGTCCCGGCAGTTTTTTGCTCAATACGTCGATAATTTCAGCGTAATGCGCCAGACCAGGGTTGATACGGTTTGCCACCCAACCAATTAACGGCAAACCGTCATTGGCGATAGCCTGTGCCGTCAGCAGCGCGTGGTTGATGCACCCTTCCTGGATGCCTACAACCATAACGACCGGCAGTTGTTCCTGCACAACCCATTCCGACAATGGGCGTAAGTCGTTCATCAGGCTACGCCAGCCCCCCGTCCCTTCGACCACAACGTGATCAACCTTCTCACTCAGGTGAGCGAGACCATTCGACAACAGGGTGTAATTAATCAGGCCACTGTGCGCCACGCTACTTTCATCTTCGCTTAACGCAATGGGATTAACCGCGTGATACGGTAATTCCAGGGTCGAGACGCTTTGCAGAACCAGCGCGTCTTTATTGCGCAGGCCTTCTGGCGTCTCTTTACTGCCTTTTGCGACGGGTTTGTACCCTGCAACACGTTTACCGCTGGCCGCCAGGGCTTGCAGCAACGCGCGGGATACAACGGTTTTCCCGACAGAAGTATCAGTACCCGTTACAAAGAAACGCTTAAGCATCACTCACTCCACCTCTTGGGTATATGCTTTGAAAATATAAACCAAGTAAATAATTCAGTGGGGGAAGTCTAAAGTATGGATGCGCCACCCGGCTTGAGATAGCGCAAGATTTCTTACATCTGTGGAAAAGAGTTAACCCTGCAACAAGCGAATCAGTAATGATCCGTTATACATTGCATCTTTCACCAGCGCAGCGCCTGCCATGGTTCCCTGGTTGGAAAACTGGGTGCTTTCTACCACGATGTTCTTGCTGTAGGCGGGAAGCGACTGTTGGCGGATACAATCTGAGATCGCCGGAAACAGGATATCGGCAGCCTGGCTGAGCGGCGAACCTATCAGAATTTTTTGAGGATTAAACAAATTCACCATGATAGCGAGGATACGCCCAACGTTGTTACCGACACCCGTAATGATGTCTTTGGCCAGCAGATCGCCCTGCTTTGCCGCCGCACACAGGGAATCAACCGTTAGCGGTTGGCCATGCAGCGTGGAACTCATCGACTGACTGAGCCGTACCTGTGCCAGTTCGAGCACACTTTCAACACTGGCGATGGTTTCCAGGCAGCCATGATTCCCGCAGTAGCAGCGTTTACCATAAGGATCGACCTGAGTATGGCCGATCTCCACCAGGCTGCTGCTGCCAGCATGAAGCAAACGACCATCCGTAATCACCCCGGCGCCTACGTTGTGATCAATGACAACCTGAATCACGTCCCGCGCACCGCGCGATGCGCCAAACAGCGCCTCCGCCATCGTCCAGGCACTGATATCATGCTGAATATAGACCGGCACACCAGTATGATTTTCCAGTACATCACCCAAAGGCATCTCTTTGACGCCATCGTAAAACGGCATTCGGTGCACAATGCCATTCTCAGTGTCAATAATACCCGGCATGGTGATAGCTATTGCTGTTAAGCGTTCAAGCCGTTGTTGATGGCGAATAAAGAAGTGATCGATATGGGAGAGAATAGACTCCAGGAGAGGTTGCTCTGCATCAAGTGGCAGTTCCAGACGGTCTTCAACCACCAGTTTGCTGCTCAGATCCCGCAATGCGAGAAAAATTTCCCCACGGCTGATCCGTAGCGACAGGTAGTGCCACGCTTCTGTTTCGACAACCAGACCCACCGCCGGACGGCCACGGCTGCCCGGCTCCTGAATTTCCGTTTCCTGAACCAGGTGCGCTTCCAGCATTTCGCGAACAATCTTGGTAATACTGGCAGGCGCCAGTTGTGCCAGGCGCGAAAGATCGATACGCGAAACCGGACCAAGCTGATCAATCAGGCGATAAACCGCACCCGCATTTGTCTGCTTGATCTGATCAATATGCCCTGGCTGACTATCAGCAACCACCTCGTACTCCCTTATTTTCGAGCTTCGAAATAAACTGTGGACTATGGTGAAGCACTTCACAGGCAGTCGTCAAATATTTACTTAGCCATGTGATTTACCGCACATTTTTACCCACTTTTCCCTATAAATAACGCCCACGAGCGGCTGTCATCAACTGCGTTTTGAAACGCTGTGCCGCATGACTCTGTTCCCGATGTTTTGACCACACCAGCCACATCTCAGACACTGCATCTTTTTCTTTGATAGATACCCAGCGCATTTCGCGTAATTGCACCCGCTGAAAAGAGGCCGGAAGAATTGAAACGCCAAGACCCGCAGCCACCAGGCCGATAATGGTCATCGCCTCCCCGACCTCTTGCGTAATCACCGGAGACAGACCATAGCGACGCATCATGCCAAGAATGTCGTCATATAATCCGGTTCCCACCTGCGGGTCAAAAAAGACAAACGGCTCCTGCGCCAGTTCCGCCAGCGTGACTACCGGGTGAGAGGCCAGCGGATGATCGTGTGGGATCATCGCCATTAGCGGTTCACGCAAGATAACCTGCCACGTTAGCGTCTCCGGCAGTTGCGTATTACGCATCAACCCGAGGTCCAGCGCCCCCTCGTTTAGCGGCGCGATCTGCTCACGAGTGTTTATTTCACGGGTCTGAATATGCACATCAGGGAAATCACGCCGAAACGAGGAGAGCGTTTCAGAAACCGCGCTGATAAAGGGGGCAGATGAGGTAAACCCAATCCGCAGTTCACCGGTTTCCCCCAGGTAGAGCCGCTCTGCTCGCGCCGCCGCCTCTTCCACCATGCCCAGGATCTGTCGGCTATCGGCAAGAAACTGTTTTCCCGCCGCCGTCAGGCTGACGCTACGGTTGGTTCGCGCAAGTAAACGCGCCCCCACCTGTTGTTCCAGGATCTGAATTTGCTGGCTCAGCGGGGGTTGTGAAATATTCAGGCGCGCCGCAGCCCGGCCAAAATGTAACTCTTCCGCCACTGCAACAAAGTAGCGCAAATGACGCAGCTCGATATTCATATCTTTAAAGTATCATTTGAGATTATTAATATATTAGACAGAATATTTACATTTTCCTACCCTAATCTCGTGGTCATACCCGTCACCCGAAATCACGGGGATGTTTAAGCAAGGAATCAGTGTGAGTCGTACAACTACCATCGATACCGCTCCGGCAAGCGATATTGATGTTTTACCCGCAAGATCTCAGCCAGTTCAGTTCATTAAACGTGGTACTCCCCCATTTATGCGCGTCACGCTGGCGCTCTTCTCCGCCGGGCTGGCAACGTTTGCCCTGCTGTATTGCGTTCAGCCTATTCTGCCTGTTTTATCTCATGAGTTTGGTGTATCGCCTGCGAGCAGCAGTATTTCACTTTCCATTTCCACCGGGATGCTGGCGGTCGGTTTGTTGTTTACCGGGCCGCTCTCCGATGCGATTGGTCGCAAACAGGTGATGGTCACCGCACTTATGCTGGCGTCTGTCTGTACATTACTCTCCACCATGATGACCAGTTGGCACGGCATCCTGATCATGCGCGCATTGATCGGGTTATCACTCAGCGGCGTGGCCGCCGTTGGGATGACCTACCTCAGCGAAGAGATCCACCCCAGCTTTGTCGCCTTCTCGATGGGGTTGTACATCAGCGGGAACTCCATCGGCGGCATGAGCGGGCGTCTCTTAAGCGGTGTGTTTACCGACATCTTCAACTGGCGAATAGCGCTGGCGGTGATTGGCTGTTTCGCCCTCGCCTCTGCGTTGATGTTCTGGAGGATCCTCCCTGAATCCCGCCACTTTCGTCCCACGTCCCTGCGCCCGAAAACCTTGTTTATCAATTTTCGACTGCACTGGCGTGACAAAGGGCTGCCGCTGCTGTTCCTGGCGGGCTTCCTGCTGATGGGCTCTTTTGTGACGCTGTTTAACTACATTGGCTATCGTCTGATGCTCTCTCCGTGGCATCTGAGCCAGGCTTTTGTCGGCCTGCTTTCTGTCGCCTATCTCACCGGGACCTGGAGTTCGCCAAAAGCCGGGGCCATGACTGCACGCTTTGGCCGTGGGCCGGTCATGCTGGTGTCGACGGGCGTCATGCTGGTTGGTTTGCTGATGACACTTTTCTCATCCCTGTGGCTTATTTTTGCCGGAATGTTGCTGTTCTCCGCAGGCTTTTTCGCCGCCCATTCGGTTGCCAGTAGCTGGATCGGCCCACGCGCACGTCGTGCTAAAGGCCAGGCCTCATCCCTGTATTTGTTCAGTTATTACCTGGGTTCAAGTATCGCCGGGACACTCGGCGGCGTTTTCTGGCATAACTATGGCTGGAACGGTGTCGGGGGATTCATTGCACTGATGCTGTGCGCGGCGTTGCTGGTTGGGAGAAGTCTTCATCGACGCTTAAAATAGCGACACGTTATTCTGGCCCCGTAGCAATGAGAAAAGTACGGGGCTTTTTCATATCTGGATGCAGATGACTTTTTGTCGGATTGGTTCACACATTTTCGTCTCAAATGTTCGCACTTTGATGGCAGAAACTCCATTGAGTCTGAATCCCCCTTCTGGCAAAAGAGACCTTCACCAGAGCCAGCAATAAAACCGTTGATCGTTGCCATAATTATCGAATCTGCAAAAGTGGGCCAATGTTTATATGGCTGACAGATCAGGGGCAATTATTCCTCCCTTGTGTCACATCCCTCTTCAGCTAATGGTCGACTCCCTTCTCTCCCGTCGTCTTCCACGCCCTCATCAGAAATTAGCCAGTGCATCAAAAGTGCATTAATCCACCCTAAATCACGTTACACTCCGGGAGCACATCCAACCTAACGAGAACAAGAACTATGCAGAAAAACGCTTCTTATCAGGCACTCACCCGCACCTTCCAGCGTCTCTCCCGCTTCTCACATCTCTCTTCCATCGCCAGTTGGGATATGTTCACCATGATGCCGCCAGGCGGCAGTGCCGCGCGCGGTGAAGCACTGGCTGAAATGAGCGTATTACAGCACCAGATCCTGACCGATAAAAAAGTGGGTGAATGGCTGGCAGCCGCTGAAAGCGAAGATCTGAATGATCTTGAACAGGCTAATCTGCGGGAAATGACGCGCCATTATCAGCAAGCGTCTTTGCTGCCCGAATCGCTGGTGGAAGCAAAATCTCTGGCGGGCAGCAAGTGCGAGCACGCCTGGCGTACACAACGTCCTGCGAATGACTGGCAAGGATTTTCCACCAACCTGAAAGAGGTGGTCAAACACAGCCGGGAAGAGGCCCGCTTGCGCGCCGAAGCCAAAGGCTGCTCGCCTTATGACGCGCTGCTGGATATTTTTGAACCGGATATGACCAGCGATCGCCTTGATGTGCTGTTTGGCGACATGAAATCCTGGCTACCGGATCTGCTTGCGAACGTGGTAGAAAAACAGTCTCAGCACGCCTTCGTGCCACCGCAAGGTCCCTTCCCAACCGCCATTCAGCGCGAGCTGGGACTGGAAGCAATGAAAATGCTTGGCTTCGATTTTAATGCTGGTCGCCTGGATGTCAGTGCGCATCCGTTCTGTGGCGGCGTACCGGAAGATGTACGAATTACCACGCGTTACGATGAGGACGAACTGCTGAGTGCTCTGTTTGGCGTGATTCATGAAACAGGTCACGCCCGCTATGAGCAAAATCTGCCGAAAGCCTGGGCCGGGCAACCTGTCGCCCAGGCACGTTCAACGGCGATCCACGAATCCCAGAGTTTGTTCTTTGAGATGCAACTGGGCCGCAGCAACGCGTTCCTAAAACACCTGTTGCCTGCCGTTCATGCCCGTTTCGGTAGCCAGGCGGCGTTTAGCGAAGAGAATTTTATCGCCTGGAACCAGCGCGTGAAGCCGGGTTACATCCGCGTCGATGCCGATGAGGTAAGCTATCCGGCACATGTTGTGCTGCGCTATGAGATTGAGCGTTCGCTGATTAATGGCGAAATCGAGGTGGAGGATATTCCGGCCTTGTGGGATGAGAAAATGCAGGCCTGGCTCGGGTTGTCCACTAAAGATAACTACCGCAACGGCTGCATGCAGGATATCCACTGGACCGACGGCGGCTTTGGATACTTCCCGTCGTACACGCTGGGTGCAATGTATGCCGCACAGCTTTTCCATGCGGCGAAAACCGCGCTGCCAGGCTTACACGCATCTATTGCTGGCGGTGACTTCTCTGCCTTGTTTGACTGGCTGCGCCAGAACATCTGGCAGCATGGCAGCCGCTTCACGACCTCACAGCTGATCACCCAGGCCACGGGTGAAGATCTCAATATCCGCTATTTCCGTGAACACCTGACGTCACGTTATCTGTAATAAATACCGCCGGGGCAAGCTCCGGCGGTTTCACACGTTAGTCAGTCAGAAAATGATTTCGCACATATCGTTATCAGCCACTTTATGTATTAAGTAATGCCCTGGTCACACAATATGTAGCTAACAGACCAGACATTAAAAATAGATAAAGGGATGAATGATGAAAGGCATGATGAAGACCATTGCGTCGGCAATACTGTGTACGATGAGTTTGAGTTCATTCGCAACGCAGCCCCCTGTCACGGATAACACACCGAAAGAAGCGTATGACGATATCACCCGCTCTCTGTCTGATCTCCACCCCATAACGTTTCAGGCTCCCGCTGAAAAGTACAAGCTTCTGGTCTTTATTGATAACCAGTGCGGCTACTGCAGTGACGTAGTGAAAAATGTTAAGCAGTACACAGATGCAGGCCTGACGATGTCGTTTCTGACCGTCGCGCCCGGCGCTATTCGCGATTCGGTGATTGAAGATATGGGCAGAGTCTGGTGTTCTGCGGATAAGGTGAAAAGCCTGCAAAGTGCGATGGCGGGATTTTTACCTGATAATGACACAACTCCGGCCTGTTCCGACCTGGTCACGCGGCAATCAGCCCTTGCAGACAGGCTCGGCATTACGGTAACTCCCGTTATGGTTGTCATTGAGCCATCATCGCGGACGATTGTGGGCAGTCAGTCTCCGGAACACATACTCGCGTCACTGAAGAAGTAACTGTCTGGCATACGGGCGTGCCTGTAATAGCCCGTTCGTATGCTGTCCCACCGCCTTTGTACATTCCGTTACACGCCGATACCAATCACTCACGGAAACCCCGGATTTACAGGGATATAGTTATTTCAACGGCCCCGCAGTGGGGTTAAATGAAAAACCAAATTCGAGGGTATGAGAATGAATAAAGTATTAGCTCTGGTTGTTGCCGCTGCTATGGGTCTGTCTTCCGCTGCATTCGCTGCTGAAACTACCGCGACCGCAACACCTGCTGCTGCGCCAGCTGCAACCACTACCGCTGCGCCAGCAAAAGCGGTTCACCATAAGAAACATCATAAAGCAGCAGTGAAAAAAGAAGCCGCTGCTCCAGCAACCGCAGCACCAACTGAGCAGAAAGCTCAGGCGGCTAAAAAGCACCACAAAAAAGCCGCTAAACCCGCTGTAGAGCAGAAAGCTCAGGCGGCTAAAAAGCATCACAAAAAAGCGGCTAAACCTGCTGTAGAGCAGAAAGCTCAGGCGGCTAAAAAGCACCACAAAAAAGCGACTAAACCCGCTGTAGCTCAGAAAGCTCAGGCTGCTAAAAAACACCACAAAAAAGCAGTGAAACACGAAGCTGCTAAACCAGCTGCACAGCCAGCTGCATAAGATACATGCATAACCGTGCCCTTCGGGGCACGTTAGTAAACCGGCGCTGAACCGGAAAAGGATCAGCGCCGTTTTTTTATCCGGAGGGCGTATGCTGCGACGCTATCGGTTTGAGCTCATCCTTATATTACTTATTTTGTGCGCGCTCATCGCAAGCCACTTTTATCTTTCCTGAATGTAGCACGCTGATTTTACTCCCACTTTAACGCTGTCCCGTCTATAGTATTTTCACAGGGTTCACTTTTAATAATCATAATTACCCCACCAGAGTGTGATATGCGTAAATCTGTTGTGTTGTTAATGGGAACGGTTGCTCTCTTTTCTGGCGTTTCACATGCGGACGATAGCGGTGATGACACCCTTTCCGCCAAAGATGTAAAAACGTTGTTTTTCGGTCATGACGACCGGACGCGTGTCTCCGATCCTACTCAGCCACCCTGGGATGCCATCGGGCAACTGGAAACCGCCAGCGGCAACTTATGCACAGCGACCTTAATTACCCCCCAACTGGCACTTACGGCAGGCCACTGTTTGTTAACGCCGCCAAATGGCAAACCGGATAAAGCCATCGCGTTACGTTTTGTATCGCAAAAAGGGGTATGGCGTTATGAAATCCACGGTATTGAAGGCCGCGTAGACCCGTCACTGGGTAAACGTTTAAAACCCGATGGCGACGGCTGGATTGTCCCACCGGCTGCTGCATCGTGGGATTTTGGTCTGATCGTATTGCGTTATCCGCCGTCAGGTATTACACCACTGCCCTTGTTTGACGGCGATAAAGCCGCGCTGACGGCCGCACTGAAAACAGCCGATCGAAAAGTGACGCAGTCAGGCTACCCGGTGGATCATCTTGACACGCTCTACACGCACAACGACTGTGTTGTTACGGGCTGGGCACAAAACAGTGTGTTATCGCACCAGTGCGATACGCTCCCCGGTGACAGTGGCTCGCCACTGATGTTAAAAACCGACAGCGGCTGGCAGTTGATTGGTGTGCAGAGTTCAGCCCCCGCCGCCAAAGACAGATGGCGTGCAGATAACCGCGCATTGTCCGTGACCGGTTTTCGCGACAGGCTGGAAGCGTTGGCGCAACAATAACTCAGCACTGTCTTACCTGACGTAATTCGATAATTGCCTCGATAGGCATCGGCTGGCTGAACCAGAAGCCCTGCAACTGATCGCAGCCAGCCAGCCTGAGCAATTTCATCTGTTTTTCGTTTTCCACCCCTTCAGCCACAACCGCCATGCCCAGTGCATTCGCGATCCGCACGGTTCCACTCACCAGTGCTGCCGCCTGCTCATCGTTATCCACGAGCCCAGCCAGCGATTTGTCTATTTTGATGGTGTCAAAGTTAAAGCGCCGCAAATAGCCAATGCTCGAATACCCCGTGCCAAAGTCGTCCAGTGCCACTGCTGTGCCTAACGCTTTAAGATTGACGATTGCCGTCCTTGCGCGTTCCGGATTTTCCAGTACATAGGTTTCTGTTACTTCCAGTTGCAGGCGTTTAGCGGGGAAACGGGTCATCTCCAGTACTTTTGCGACCTTATCTTCAAATTCGGGATCGCGGAATTGCGCCGGGGAGATATTCACTGACAGTTTCAGATCGTTGAAAGGCTCTAGATCCTGACACGCGCGATGCAGGACGAATTGCCCGAGCTTGTAGATCAAACCGCTTGTCTCGGCAATGGAAATAAAGGTATCTGGCCCAAGTTCGCCTGCCGGGCGACGCGGCCAGCGGACAAGGGCTTCTACGCTGGTCATTTTCTGGCTACGTGCATCAATGATGGGCTGATACCAGACGTCAAACTCATTGCGTTCAAGTCCATTGCGGATCTGATTTTCTATCGCCAGTTGCCATTCACGCGCGCTGTTCAGCTCGGCGTCATAATGGGTTATACGCCCTTTTCCGGTAATTTTGGAGTGATACATCGCGATATCTGCCCGGCGGAACAATTCAGAGCTGGTGCATTCAATCAGGGTTCCGCTGGCAATGCCGATACTGGCTCCAATATGAATCGTGCGATCGCCCAGACGAATGGGCGTATTGAGAAAATCAAGCACCGACCCGGCAAAAGCCGCGGCCAGCGCTTCAGCACGATCGCCTCCAATGGTCATCGCAAACTCATCTCCCCCCATACGCGCCAGCATCCCTCCTGGCGGAACCCGCTCGCGCAGCGTTTTGGCAATGGCGATGATCAAATCATCACCAACGCTGTGACCATAGATATCATTCACATCTTTAAAACCATCAAGATCGATAAAGACCACGCTTTTAACATCAATATCTCCGCGCAAGCTCACCTTATCCAGGGACTCAATCAGCGCACGTCGGTTTGGCAGGTGGCTTAGCCAGTCGGTTCTTGCCACCAGCCGGGCCTGACTTTCTCCTCTCGCAAGCTTGTACAACCCAACGCTGCTCAGCAGAATAAACAGTAAGATCAGGGCTGCCGCCAGAATGACGATCTGTGTAATTTCTGACGATGCCGCATGAGCTGCCTGTGCGCCAGGCAGACGCGCTTGCCAGTTCAGGTAACCCAGTAACTCTCCCGCTGAACTTCGAAGCGGCATGCTCGTATCGTTAATTTTGTCCGGGGTATAGTTCAGATTATCGATTTGAAACGTCGCACCCAGATCGGAGAGTATCTGGGGGTTGAGATGACGTGTAATCACCAGATATCGACGTGTATCATCATTGACCTTCAGAGGCCCGACCATTGGCCGAACAAGCCCAATGCCAATGAACGCCACACCATTGCGGGTTCTGGTGATCCCGGCATAGATAGTCTTATCGCTGGGTAACGCGCGGGTGTGCTGGCTGATCAACGCTTTCAGGCCATTGCCAAAAAAATCGAGACTTTTTTCGGTAAAGGGTTTGCTCCGGAACGAGCCCCACAGCACGTTGAAATGTTGATCCAGTACAAATGTGCCATCGTAGAGATTATTGATCTTAAAACCCGCTCCCCATGTGTTATACAACCATTCGGTGTTGATATCGGGTTTGTAAACCTCCCGAACGGCGTCATCCCAGACGGCATTATCGATAACCAGTGACGAGACGCGGTTTACGGAAGTCTGGATAGCACCCTGAACCGAGAGCGCGGAGCGGTGCTCATCAATTTCATTGGTTTTGGTGCTGATAAGATGAAGCGAAAGATAAAGCAGTGCGACAACCGAAACGATTAAGCCGATCCCGGCCATAAATATCATGACAAACAGGGTTTTTGCCGTAGGAATATTACGCCAGCTTAATGTGTAATACATTCGCCACCCTCTTCAAAGTTCTTCTTTTCTAAGAGTAATACAGGTAGCAAATTTCGCTGCCCGCAAATGCAGGCAGCGCTCACATCAGGCAAGTTTTATCATGATCATTCCTGCCAGCAACAACAATAAGCCGACCCAGCCTTTGTTATTTAATCGTTGGCCAAACAGGATCCAGCCTGCGGCCAGGGTGGCGGCAATACCAAAACCGCCCCACAACGCATACGCGACCGAAAGGTCGATGCCTTTTACCGCCTGTGACAATGCACTGAATGCGCCCAGTACGGCAGCAATGGACATAAGGCCGTAGAATTTCCGCCGGAAACCATCAGAAAACTTCAAAAATACGTTTGCCACAATTTCCAGCACGATAGCAAATGCCAACCAGGCAGCGTGTACCCACTCAAACTGCTGCATGAGCCTGCTCCTTCTGCTGTTTTACTGGCTTACGCGTGCCCGATTTAATCAGCACGATACCCGCAACCAGCGTTGTCAGACCGGCAATCTTCATGGTCGATAACGTTTCATCAAATAACAGTACGCTGAAGAGTGTGATCAATAAAATACCGATACCTTCCCATAACGCATAAGCGACACCCAGGGCGATTTTTTTTACCGCAAAGGACAGGAAAATATAGGAGAGTGAGATCATCACCAACATTAAAATAAAGCCAGTATTGCCGTCGCTGACACTGGCCCATTTCATTGAAAGCGTACCCGTAATTTCAGCCACGATAGCCAACGCTAATAATACCCAATAAAACATGTTCTTCTCCTGCTTGAGAATATAATCCATCGAGGCTCGCTGTATGCAGCAAACCCAAAAATATGAAATACGATCAGATAGCCAGACGCATGGCGCTAGGGAAGGTGCGAACAAGTTCCTGATATGAGATCATCATATTCATCCGGAGCGCATCCCAGAGGGACATCATGAG
>NZ_WLVC01000019.1:0-81449 GCF_016859735.1 Lelliottia sp. RWM.1
ATCATATGCCACCAACTGAATACGAAAAACAATATTATCAGCGGCTCGGAAGTGTCTAGATTATCTGTGGCGATTCAGTATGAAGATGCGCCAGATTTTTTTACTAGTAACTGGATTAGTACACCCATCATCTTCATATTTCCATCTTCCTCATCCTGCTTACGGTGCTGTCCACGCCCGCTACGGTTTGTATCTCTGATGTAGTTAACAAGATGTAGGCCGCCTAAGTTACGGGCTTTCTCTTCCCATCCTTTGGTTCCGCGCAGATCGTCGATAGCCTCTGCCACTTTTTGAGTGATTATTTCTGGCGTGCTCTCTTCAACAAATGGGAAAGCGGCTAAAAGAATATCTAGTGCGTTACATGCTTCATCTGTAGATATCTTTTTATCTCTGTACACCTTTAATGCTCTAGCAATTGCCCTTCTCGTATGGTCAACGTAATCATAATATTCTTCAGGAACATCACTTATTCTGGTCAAAGGGTTTAGCCCAGCAAGAGCTAAGGCCATCTCTTGTGGGGTTATTGAGACAGATACGCAAAGCCTTTCAATAGGTGATTTTCTAAGGATATCTTTCATACTTTCCTTCGTTCTAAGTCTAACGGCGTCACGTTGTAATCTTCGCCACTCTCTAATGCCACCAGCAAATCACACCACAACGTAAGTGCGGCTTTGCGCTCCTCAAAATATTGGTAGCGGTTATAAATCCCTTCAACACCCTTAATTCGGTGATTAAGGCAGCGTTCGGCCACCACTGGATCAACGCCCAGCGCAGCAAGGTGGGTGCGGGCAGTACGCCGGAAATCATGAATGGTGTAGTTGGGTACATCGGGCATTTCAGCGCGAACTTTTGCCAGCGCAACGGGCAGGGTACTTTCCTGAATATGGGGGATCATGCGGTTTTGCATCTTTCTGGCAGGTAATACCCATTTGCTATTGCACGAAAAGGTGCGCAGTTCTCGCAACCACTCTACTGCTGGTGGCGGCAACGGTATGTCGATGGCATCGCCGTTTTTACTTCGTTCTTCTGGCAGATGCCAGATTGCCCCCTCAAGATCGAATTCTTCCCAGCGGGCGGCACATAGTTCCATTTTACGTACGCATAAGGTTAGCAGGAGCTTGAATGTAAGCTCATTCTGGCGGCTAAACCCTTTAGCCTGTCGCATGGCTTGAAACAGTCTGATTAACTCGTCACGGGTTAGCCATCGTTCACGGGCAACCTCTTTCCCGCCAGCGTCAGAAACCTCAAAGGCTGAGCACGGATTTATCTCCAGCGCGTGCCGTTTAATTCCGTAATCAAATATGCGGCGCGTCCAGCGCAGAACGTCCGTCGCTATGGTTGGCGCTCCACGGTCAACAATGCCTTTTAGCATGTCGTCAATGTGGCGTGGTTTCACGTCCTCCACCCTCATTTGACCAATGCAGGGGTTTATATCTTTGTCGATGCGGCGACGGAGAATGTCAGGGTGCTTCCAGCGCGGCAGGATCTGACGCTCAAAGTATTCAGCGGCAAGTTCTGAAACGCGCATGGCGTTTCTCTCTGCTTCCATCTTCGCCAGCGCTTCGGCTTTCCGTTCCTGCTTCTCTCCCGCGACGTCATAACCCAGCGCAACACGCGCCGATAGCTCTTTGGCTGTCTCTCTGGCTTTTGATAGTGATAGCTCAGCATATGAGCCGATCATCATTGCGCGGGGTTTCCCAGCGAATTTATAGCGGAATCGCCAGACGGGGGTCTGGTAGTTTTCGCGGTATGAAAGATAAAGCCCGTTACCGTCAGAGCGTCCCTCGAATCGCTCCCCGGCCTTTATCCATGCGCGGATCTGCATGTCTGTGAGTTTTGGCATTTTGCGAATATCCAAACTATTCCAAACTTTTAATAAGGGTGTACACCTAGTTGCGTACACCTAACGCCATGGGTACACCTAGGTGTACACCTTAACTATGCGCTTTGTTGCGTCTTTATGATAGCCCATGATAACAAAAAAGCCCGCTGGGTTGCGGGCTTGGTGTGATTTATGCGTCGTCCTAAATATTGCTGATAGCTTACTCGATATTCTGGATTTGTTCGCGCATTTGCTCAATAAGCACTTTCAGCTCAATCGCTGAATTGGTCACGTCGGAATTAATCGATTTAGACGCCAGCGTATTCGATTCGCGGTTGAACTCCTGCATCATAAAATCGAGGCGACGGCCCACAGCTTCTTTCTTTTTCAGAATGTTGTACGTCTCTTTGACGTGTGCTTCCAGACGATCCAGCTCTTCAGCAACGTCAACACGTTGCGCCATCAGAACAAGCTCTTGCTCCAGTCGATTGTTTTCGAGCTGCACTTCTGCTTCTTCCAGTTTGGCAACCAGACGTTCGCGCTGCCACTGCAGCACTTCTGGCATATGTGCACGGACTTTGGTCACTTCGGCACTAACACCTTCAAGACGCTGTTCAATGAGCGCTTTTAGTGCCTGGCCTTCCGTTTCACGGGCTACAATGAAGTCGTCCAGCGTACCGTCTAGCGCACTGAGGATTTCAGATGTAATCGCATCGAGATCCTGTTCGCCGGCCGCCATAACGCCAGGCCAGCGCAGAATATCAACAGGGTTAATCTCGCCCTCATCGCTCTGCATCTTGACCCAGTTCGCTGCGTTAACCAGCTGTTTGGCCAGTTTCTCATTCAGGATCAGCTCACCTTGCGCACTGGCATCAGGCTCAAAACGCAGGTTACATTCCACTTTGCCGCGCGTCAGACGAGCACGAATACGCTCACGTACAACAGGCTCCAGGCTGCGGAATTGCTCCGGCATACGGAAATAAGTTTCCAGATAGCGCTGGTTTACCGAGCGCATTTCCCAGGTAGCGCTACCCCAGCTACCCTTGATTTCACGCCGGGCGTAGGCGGTCATACTGCGAATCATAGACGTTCCCGTTTTTAAAGGAGAGATGGGGGGATTATAGCTTTCAGGGGCTTCTCAGGATAGGAATAAGCGTCCTTTATCCGTATAATGCGCAGCCACATTCGTTTCAAGCCGGAGATAACATCATGCGTCCAGCAGGTCGTAGCGCCAACCAGGTGCGCCCCGTCACCCTGACCCGTAACTATACAAAACACGCTGAAGGCTCCGTGCTGGTTGAATTTGGTGATACCAAGGTTCTGTGCACAGCCTCTATTGAAGAAGGTGTACCGCGTTTCCTGAAAGGTCAGGGCCAGGGCTGGATCACTGCCGAATACGGCATGCTGCCACGTGCAACCCATACCCGTAATGCGCGTGAAGCTGCGAAGGGTAAGCAGGGGGGGCGTACTATGGAAATTCAGCGTCTGATCGCGCGTGCGCTGCGCGCAGCAGTTGACCTGAAAACCCTCGGTGAATTCACCATTACCCTGGACTGTGATGTTATTCAGGCTGATGGCGGCACGCGTACGGCATCAATTACCGGTGCTTGTGTGGCGCTGGCTGATGCACTGAACAAGCTGGTTGCTGCCGGTAAACTCAAAACGAATCCAATGAAAGGGATGGTTGCTGCCGTCTCCGTGGGTATTGTTAACGGTGAAGCGCTTTGTGACCTGGAATATGTTGAAGATTCGGCGGCAGAAACCGACATGAACGTGGTGATGACTGAAGACGGTCGCATCATTGAGGTTCAGGGGACGGCAGAGGGCGAGCCCTTCACCCATGAAGAGCTTCTCAGCCTACTGGCTCTCGCCAGAGGGGGAATCGAATCCATTATCGTGACGCAGAAAGCGGCATTAGAAAATTGATTTTAAAGGCGACCAGTGAGTCGCCTTTTTTTTGTTCGTAGAAAATGAAAAGTAAGATGAGGAGCGAATCCATGAAACCATATCAGCGCCAGTTTATTGAGTTTGCGCTTAACAAGCAGGTACTTAAGTTTGGCGAATTTACGCTGAAATCCGGGCGTAAAAGTCCCTATTTCTTCAACGCCGGGCTGTTTAATACCGGGCGCGATCTGGCACTGTTAGGCCGTTTCTATGCCGAAGCGCTGGTGGATTCAGGGATTGATTTCGACCTGTTGTTTGGCCCGGCTTATAAAGGTATTCCGATTGCGACCACCACGGCGGTGGCGCTGGCAGAACATCACGACCGCGATGTGCCGTATTGCTTTAATCGTAAAGAGGCAAAGACCCACGGCGAAGGTGGCAACCTGGTTGGCAGTGCGCTGCAAGGGCGTGTGATGCTGGTCGACGATGTGATCACCGCTGGTACGGCAATTCGTGAATCCATGGAGATTATTCAGGCTAACGGCGCTACGCTTGCGGGGGTACTGATCTCTCTCGACCGTCAGGAGCGGGGCCGTGGCGAGATTTCTGCCATTCAGGAAGTTGAACGTGATTATGGCTGCAAAGTGATTTCCATCGTGACGCTGAAAGACTTGATTGCCTATCTGGAAGAAAAGCCAGAGATGGCCGATCACCTGGCGTCGGTGCGCGCGTATCGGGAAGAATTTGGCGTTTAAGTCAATTGCCCGGTAGCGTGTTGCTTACCGGGCCTACAGATCATGTAGGCCGGATACGTTGCAGCAGACATCCGGCAAGAACGTTACTGTAGTTGGGCAGCAACTAACGGCCAGCGGGCTTCAAAATCATCTGTTGGACTGTATTTGAATTCGCTACGGACAAACCGGGAAAGCATACCTTCGCAGAACGCTAATATCTGACTGGCCAGCAGGGTTTCGTCGGTGACATAACCTTCACCTTCACGCATTTTCTTTTCACGCAGAACCTGGCGCAATTGCGCTTCAATACGCTCAAAAAGCTGATTAATGCGGCCCTGCAGCCGGTCCTGCTCAAACATCAATGCGTGACCAGTCAGGATGCGGGTCAGCCCTGGATTGCGTTCACCAAAGCCCAGAATCAACTGAACAATGAGACGCAGACGCGCAGTGGTGTCTTTTTCGTCTTTCAGAATCAGATTGATACGTGTGATCAGGCTGTCTTCGATAAACTCGATCAAGCTGTCAAACATCCGGGTTTTGCTCGGGAAATGACGGTATAACGCCGCTTCTGATACGCCAACAGAGGCGGCCAGTTTTGCGGTGGTGATGCGTTGACTGCCATCGCTGGATTCAAGCATCAGAGCCAGAGATTGAAGTATTTCTTCGCGACGATTCCTTTTCGCGGTTTGTTTTTCTGCCATGTTACAAAATACCCCTGAAAAATAAGCACTTGCCAGGCTGGCATCCACACAGCGACCGCAAACTGATGTTTGCGGTTTGTTATTGCATTATGGCGCTGTGAGATACGTGTTTATTGAGCGATCAATTACGCCCTGAGTGGCCGAAACCGCCTTCGCCGCGGTCGGTGGAATCAAAGTCTTCCACCAGATTAAATTCAGCCTGTACTACCGGTACAAATACCATCTGGGCGATACGTTCGCCCGGTTCAATGGTGAAGCTGTCCTGACCACGGTTCCAGACGGAAACCATCAGTTGGCCCTGATAGTCAGAATCGATCAAGCCCACCAGGTTGCCCAGTACGACGCCATGCTTATGGCCCAGGCCAGAGCGCGGCAGGATAACCGCAGCCAGAGACGGATCGGCAATATGAATAGCCAGCCCAGTTGGGATCAAGGTAGTTGCACCTGGAGCCAGCGCTACGGCGTCATCGAGACAGGCACGCAGGTCAAGACCGGCAGAGCCGGAGGTGGCATAGGTTGGCAGCGGGAATTGCTGTCCAACACGCGGGTCCAGAATCTTAACGTCGATTTTTTTCATCATAACGGGTAACGATCTCGTCCAGTAATTGTTGGCCCAGGAGTTCCTTGCGCGCGAGCGGTAAGACTTTATCTCCATCCTGCCAGAAAAGGTGCAATGCATTGCTGTCGCTGTTAAATCCTTGCGTGGCCAGCGATACATCGTTCGCGCAAATCAAATCGAGGTTTTTGCGGGTACGTTTTTGCCGGGCATATTCTTCCACATTATTCGTTTCTGCGGCAAACCCAACAACGTAAGGTCGATGGTCTTTCAGTGCAGCGACACCTGCAACAATATCTGGGTTCTTCACCATTTTTATTGTTAATTCATCGCCTTGCTTTTTAATTTTTGCCTCTGCGATGGTTTCTGCGCGGTAATCAGCGACAGCCGCACAGCCAATAAAAATCTGTTGTTTTTGCGCGTGAGCCTGAACGGCGGCTTCCATGTCCAGTGCGGTCACGACATCAATACGTTGTACAAAAGCCGGGGTTGGCAAAGACACCGGGCCGCTCACGAGTGTGACGTTCGCGCCACGTTTTGCTGCAGCGGCAGCAATAGCAAATCCCATCTTGCCTGAACTATGGTTCGTAATATAACGAACCGGGTCCAGCGGCTCGCGCGTCGGGCCCGCGGTAATCATGATGTTGAGATGTTGCAGATCGTTGACAGGGGCAAAATGGGTGGCGGCCATATCCACGATAGTGAGGGGGTCGAGCATACGACCAGGTCCCACATCGCCACACGCCTGGCTGCCGCTATCTGGACCCCAAATCAGTAGCCCGCGTGATGCCAGCGTCTCCAGATTATGTTGGGTGGCGGCGTTGCGGTACATCTGCTGGTTCATGGCCGGTACGACAGCGACGGGGGCCGGGGTAGCCAGACAAATGGTCGACACCAGATCATTTGCCATGCCTGCTGCGACACGGGCAATTAAGTCGGCTGTGGCAGGAGCCAAAATCACTAAGTCAGCCCACTTACCGAGCTCGATGTGGCCCATTGCCGCTTCTGCCGCTGGATCGAGCAGGCTGTCGGATACCGGATATCCCGAAACAGCCTGTAGGCTCAGTGGGGTGATAAAGGCTTTTCCACCTTCCGTAATGGCAACGCGCACATCAGCCCCGCGCTCGCGTAAGCGACGTACCAATTCCGGCGCTTTATAGGCGGCAATTCCGCCGCTTATGCCAAGAACGATTTTTTTACCGGCCAGGCTCATCATGATTCTTTCCTGTTGGGTTTCACCAGAGTGCGGGCATTTTATCACAATCCCAAAAGCGGGGGTGAGGTTGTCCATTGGTCACTTTGCGAGGCGCTACGCAGGAACGAAAAATGAGCATCGAGAGGGGAGAACACCTGTGGCAGCATGGCAAGAAACATGAGGAGATCGGACTATGGAAAGTACTTCGGTGCTATTACCGCGCGAAAAAATGCTGCGCGATGGCATTACATCGCTGGATGATGAAGAGCTACTCGCGCTGTTTTTGCGTACCGGGACGTCGGGGAAAACGGTTTTTCTGCTGGCGAAAGAGTTACTGGAACATTTTGGCTCTCTGTACGGTTTGCTTACCGCCGATCTGGCAGAATTTAAGCATGTCGAAGGCATTGGTGTGGCTAAATTTGCCCAGCTAAAAGGGATTGCAGAGCTTGCCAGTCGCTTCTATAACGTCCGGATACGGGTGGAAAACCCACTATTAAGCCCTGAAATTACACGTGATTTCCTGCAAAGCCAGTTAAGTGATGCAGAACGTGAGATCTTCATGGTGATCTTTCTTGATAATAAAAACCGCGTCCTGAAGCATTGTCACCTTTTTGCGGGAACATTGAGTCATGTTGAGGTCCATCCGCGAGAAATTGTGCGTGAAGCGATAAAAGTGAATGCAGCCGCCGTGATCCTCGCGCATAATCACCCCTCTGGTTGCGCTGAACCGAGCAGAGCCGATAAAGAAATAACCGAACGGATTATCAAATGCTGTCAATTCATGGACATTCGTGTTCTTGACCATCTGATAATTGGCCGTGGAGAGTACATTTCTTTTGCAGAACGTGGTTGGATTTAGACCAATTCACGCGATCCATTGGGATCTTTGTCTGTTCGGGACTTGAGCACACCGCCGAGTCAGCGTATACTACGCCACCTTTGAGAATCTCGGGTTTGGCATTTGGGCCTGGCAATCGAGAGTTCACTTAGAACTGCGATGACCGGGCTGTAAAGCCTGACGAGGCGCCGATACCCCATACGAAGCTCGAGCTAATTTGATTTTTGGAGAATAGACATGTCCCGAGTCTGCCAAGTTACTGGCAAGCGTCCGGTGACCGGTAACAACCGTTCCCACGCACTGAACGCGACTAAACGCCGTTTCCTGCCGAACCTGCACTCTCACCGTTTCTGGGTTGAGAGCGAGAAGCGTTTTGTCACCCTGCGTGTATCTGCTAAAGGTATGCGTGTTATTGATAAGAAAGGCATCGATACAGTTCTGTCCGAACTGCGTGCCCGTGGCGAAAAGTACTAAGTACTTAACGAGGAAATAAATCATGGCTAAAGGTATTCGTGAGAAAATCAAGCTGGTTTCTTCTGCTGGTACAGGTCACTTCTACACCACCACGAAGAACAAACGTACTAAGCCGGAAAAACTGGAACTGAAAAAATTCGATCCAGTTGTACGCCAGCACGTACTGTACAAAGAAGCTAAAATTAAATAATTTTAGAATTCTCGTACTGAAAAACCCCGCAACTGCGGGGTTTTTTGCATTCTGACCCTCAACGGAGGAACCATGCCTGAATTACCTGAGGTCGAGACCAGCCGTCGTGGCATCGAGCCACATCTGGTTGGTGCGACTATTCTTCATGCGATCGTTCGCAATGGCCGCCTTCGTTGGCCGGTCTCCGATGAGATCCACGCTTTGAGCGATAAACCCGTTCTTAGCGTGCAACGTCGCGCTAAATACCTGCTGCTGGAACTGCCTGACGGCTGGATTATCATCCACCTGGGGATGTCCGGGAGCCTGCGTATACTTCCTGAAGAACTACCGGCTGAAAAACATGACCACGTTGATCTGGTCATGAGTAACGGTAAAGTGCTGCGCTACACCGATCCCCGACGCTTTGGTGCATGGTTGTGGACCAAAGAGCTTGAGGGGCATAGCGTACTGGCACATCTGGGGCCAGAGCCGCTGAGTGACGCGTTTAACGCGGAATACCTGAGGGCGAAGTGCGCGAAGAAGAAAACGCCAATTAAGCCCTGGTTGATGGACAACAAGCTGGTTGTTGGTGTGGGGAACATCTATGCCAGTGAATCGCTCTTTGCCGCCGGGATCCATCCCGATCGGCTGGCATCTTCGTTGTCCGCTCAGGAGTGTGAATTACTGGTCAGGGTCATTAAAGCTGTGCTACTGCGGTCAATTGAGCAGGGCGGGACGACGCTGAAGGACTTCCTGCAAAGTGACGGCAAGCCTGGCTATTTTGCACAGGAATTGCAGGTTTACGGGCGTAAGGGCGAACCCTGCCGGGTATGCGGTACACCGATTGTGGCGACGAAGCATGCTCAGCGAGCAACGTTTTATTGCCGTCAGTGCCAGAAGTGAGTTATTTGAGCTTATCCATCAAGGCTTGATGAACATTAGCGGGCAGGAAATGGGTGACATCGCCGTGATGACGGGCCACCTCTTTCACCAGCGAAGATGAAATGAACGACCACTCTTTTGACGGCATCAAAAATACGCTTTCCAGCTCAGGCATCAGGTGGCGGTTCATATGCGCCAGTTGCATTTCGTATTCAAAATCAGCCACAGCGCGCAAACCGCGGATCAGAATATTTGCCTGTTGTGTTCGGGCAAAGTTTGCCATGAGATCGCTAAAGCCCATGACTTCAACGTTAGGCAGATGGGCTACTGATGCAGTGGCGAGGGCCACGCGTTCATCCAGGTCAAACATGGGCTTTTTGCTGGGACTGGCGGCAATCGCCAGAATCAACGTATCAAACATGCTTGCCGCACGCGTGATGATATCAAGATGGCCGTTGGTGATGGGATCGAAAGTACCCGGATAAATCGCTTTTGTGCTCATGGCTCACGTTTTCTCTGAGTAGCCGCGGCAGAGCGCCCACAGCTCGGTGTATTTATTAAAAGTATACTGTGCATTCACCACCGCCAGTAACCAGCCCTGCTTGCCATCCAGCACACCCCCGCGCAGCAACAGCGTTTTCAGAAACGCGCCCAGCGTATGGGAGAAAATACCCGTCAGAGAGACTTTTTTGCCGCGCTGATGGCGCTCTTGTGCCCATGCTGTGGCGTAGTTGAGCTGTTTACGCTGGAAGCTGGCAAAATCGCGGCAGGTGAGGTGTAGAAGGTCGCCAGTCAGGGCGATAACCTTCGCATTGTTACTCACCAGAGATTCATGCACCAAATTTTCGTTGTACTGGTAACGCTCGCGTTCATACAGGCGCATGACGCGGTCAGGATACCAGCCACTGTGGCGCATAAAGCGACCCAGGAAATAGTTACGACGTGCGATGCTGTAGATTGCGTCAGGCTGCGGGGCAGCGAGCACGCTCTGAATCGCGAACTGGAGTTCAGGCGTCATGCGCTCGTCGGTATCGATCATCAGCACATAGTCGCCCGTTGCATAAGATTGCGCACGCTGGCGTTGAATACCGTAGCCCTGCCAGTCGGTATTGGTATAGACCTTTACACCCGCGGCACGGGCGATTTCTACCGTATTGTCCTCACTGCCAGAATCAAGCAGGACAATTTCGTCTGCCCAGGCGACAGAGGACAGACAGTCTGGAAGCAGGTCGGCGGCGTTTTTGGCGATCATTACGACCGACAGACGCTTGGGCATTAGTGACTCCGCTGAGGCAGATAAGGTTGCAGAAGTTGCAGCAGACGGGTCAGTGCACCCTGATTCTGATGCAGGACTTCGACGGCATGGCGGCCATACCACAGGCGGTAATCTTCGTCTGTCAGCAGGGTTGATACCTCTTTCACGACGGAATCCGCATCGGTCACGGTAATTAAGCCGTCGGCTTGCTGCAATTTAGCGCAGATATCTTTGAAGTTAAATGTATGCGGCCCCATCAGCACCGGAATGGCATGTGCAGCAGGTTCCAGTGGGTTATGACCACCACGTTCAACCAGGCTACCGCCGACGAAGGCCAGATCGGCAATTCCGTACAGCAGCATCAGTTCTCCCATCGTATCGCCAATCACCACCTGAGTGCTGCTGGATGGGATCTCTCCACTGCTGCGGAGGGTGAAACTGAAACCGCCTTTTTGCACCATGTCACGGGCGTCTTTGAAACGCTCCGGGTGACGAGGAACCAGAATCAGCAGTAAATCCGGGAATTTCTCCAGCAGTTTACGGTGGGCCTGGAGAATAATGTCTTCTTCACCATCATGAGTGCTGGTAGCGATCCAGACCTGGCGGCGTGGGGCCCACTGACGACGCAGCGTAATTGCACGTGCGGCGAGTTCAGGTGTCACGGAAATATCGAATTTCAGGCTACCGGTTACCGCGAGCTGGTTACGTTTCAAACCCAGCGCTGTAAATCGTGCGGCATCTTCTTCGTTTTGCGCCGCAATCAGCGTGATCTTACTGAGCAGGCGGCGCATGAATTTACCGAGTTTGCCGTAACCTTTTGCGGAACGTTCAGATAAGCGCGCATTGGCAATCACGAGTGGGATTTTACGAGCGTGCAGGGCGGAAATCATATTTGGCCATAGCTCGGTTTCCATCACAATCACCAGCTTTGGGCGAACGGTATTGAGGAAGCGGTTCATGGCACAGGGCAAATCGTAAGGCAGGTAGACGTGGTGCACGTCTTTACCAAAAGCGGATAACGCACGTTCAGATCCTGTCGGCGTCATGGTAGTGACAGTGATCGGCAATGACGGATAGCGGTGACGCAGGGCGCGAACCAACGGGATCGCCGCCAGCGTCTCACCAACAGAAACGGAATGTAGCAAAATACCGTCCGGGGCAACTTTATTGCGGCAATAGCCATAACGTTCGGCCCAGCGTTTTCGGTACGCAGGCGCTTTACGGCTACGAAGCAACAGTCGCAGCCACACCAGTGGCTGAATGATGTAGAGCAGAGCGGTATACAACAATTCCAAGCGATTATCCGTTTTTTTTAGTTTCGGCGGGCAAATTCTAAGCATTTAAGCCAGGTAAAGCTATCTCTTATGCCAGATACCGTTTTAAACGGAAATAACGACGACCCAGTCGCCAGTGCTGGCGCAGCCCACGGGCGTTTTTCCAGATCAGTGCCCAGATCCCGCGGTCGAACAGTTCGCGGATGATTTCGCGTTTCTTGGTTAGATCGCCGATGTTATTAATGGCATGAAGAATGCCCAGGCCCTCTTTCGCGATCTGCCACTGACAGGCTGGAACCCGGCGCACGGCTTCCGGGTAACGCTGGTTGATAGCCTCCAGCATTTCGAGGATTTTCATGTAATGGCGCGCGTTACGCATACGCGTATCGTCTGTACCCGGCGTGTGGGATACTGACGCGGAGTGGATGAGATAGTCGTAAAACGTTTCGTCCGTGTACTGCACGCGTTTTGCGGTCAACAGGACTTCAGTGGTCCATGGAATATCCTGGTGGCGTAGCCCATGCTCGAAGGTAAAGCCCTGCTCTTTAATGAATGTATGGCGATAAATATTCAACCAGGTGACGTGCAGGAATTTACGTGATGCCAGAGCACGCTGTAGCCACGTTGGGCCATCCAGCACGCCGGTGGATTGCAGTTTGTCGGACGGGAAGATTTTCTTCGACGGTCTGCCATCATCGTAGATATAGGTCCCGTTGCAGGTCGCAACATCAAGATCGTTCTTTTTGGCCATCTCCAGCAGACGTGGGTACATGCCAGGGTAGATGACGTCATCAATATCGGGAAACGCCACATACTCACCCGTTGCTTCCGCCAGGCCGGTATTACGGGCTGCTGAAACCCCCTGATTTGCCTGGTCAATGACCTTATAAAACGGGAATTCGCTGGCGTACTGCGCAATGATGGCTGAGGAGTTGTCGCTTGACCCGTCGTTCACAACGACCAGTTCCAGACTGTCCAGATGTTGAGCTTTGATGCTGTCGAAAAATGCACTCAGGAATTTTTCACCGTTATAGACGGCGACCACAAGGCTCAATAAAGGTTTGTCGGACATGCTTTCTCCGTTGTGTTCAAGGCAGACCACCCATGTTGGTAAGGCCATTCGTGCTGTATTATATCCGGTGGATACTAAAAACATATGCCTGGAGGGACAAAGATCCTTTTGGGCGGCAAATTAGCGTCACGCTGGCGAGATTCATAACAGGAAATGTATGCATATTGTTCACACTGAAGCAGACGGTGGCAAAGGCGGGCAGCCTCTGCGCATTATTAACGAATCGTTAGGGATGATTCAGCGTGGCCATCAGGTGACCATTCTTTGTCCGGAAACCGCCCCCCTGCATGCGCTGGCGCGAAACGCCGGGCTGGCGGTGGTGACGATGCCGTTAAAGCGTAAGAACCTTAAAAATCTGCAGCTATTGCGTCGCTGGATGCGCGATAACCGTAAATCGATTGATGTCATCAATAGCCATAACTCCGCCGATACCTGGCTGGTGGCACTGGCGAATATGACGTTGTCTAACCCCGTTCCGCTGGTGCGTACCCGCCATGCTTCTGGTGTACCACGTGACAACTGGACAACGCGCTGGCTGTTTCGCAAAGCCTGTTCACATATCGTGACGACCGGTGAAGCACTGCGTCTTCAGGTGGCGAATATTGGTGTCCCGATGTCCCAGAGTACCTCTGTGCCAAGCGGCGTCGATACGCTGCGTTTCCACCCGGCTGATAAGCATGAGGCCCGTGACCACTGCGGTTTATCGCAGGAGGATTTCTGGCTAGGCGTGGTGTCGCATTTGCGTCCTAACAAAGGCCACAGCGTGTTGTTGCGTGCCCTGGCAGCAATCGACAATCCACACATCAAGCTGGCGATTGTTGGCGAAGGCCCGCACAAAGCGACGCTGGAGCAGGAGATCGTGAATCTGGGATTACAGCAACGCGTCCTGATGGCAGGGCATCGCAGCGATCCTGAACGCTGGTTCCCGGCGTTTGATATTGCGTTAAGTCCTTCACACGATATGGAAGGTTTACCGCAGGGCGTTCTGCAATCATTAGCTTCCCGCATTGCCACTATCGCGACAGATGCTGGCGGTACGGGCGATGCAGTGATTAACGGTCAGACGGGGATTTTGATCGCGCAGCGCGATGAGAAAGCGCTGCACGATGCAATTATGAAACTGTATGACGACGCGGGGATGCGTGAGACGCTTGCACAGCAAGGCTACGATTATCTGTGTAGCCACTTCACGCGCGAATGTATGCTGGACGCAATGGAGAACGTCTTCTCTGATGCGGCTCAGCGCAGCAGGTCGCGGTAAAGCGCCTGTAACTCTTTGGCCATTCTGTCCAGAGTATAGGGTTCAGCCGTTGCGCGCGCGGCGGCTGAATAGTTAACGCCCTGCTCAAGGCCTTGCAGCCAGTGAGTGATCGCCTGCTGATAGCCTGCACTGTCCAGTGCATCACGCACCCAGCCGTTTTGGCCTTCTTCTACCCACTCCGCTGCGCCGCAGCCGTGGCTGGTGAAAAGCGGTAAGCCACAGGCCAGCGCTTCCACGCAGACATTCGGGAACGGATCGTAGAGCGTTGGCAGAATCAGCGCATCAGCTGTACCGTAAACTTCACGCACATCAGCAACAGGCCCCAGGAAGTGCACGCGAGATGCAACACCCAGCGTTCGTGCCAGCTTTTCAAATTTACGGGCATGCTTATCGCGCCCGGCAATCAGTAGCCAGACATCCTGGTGCGGCACAATGGCGCGTAATGCGGTCGCAACACCTTTACGGCTAAAGCCGGAACCCACATATGCCAGTACTGGCGCGGTTTGCGGGATGCCCAGCGCCGCACGTTGCGAATGTGCGCGCACGTCCGGGCTGAAATACGCGGTATCCACACCGTTGTAGATCACTGTTAGCTTGTCATCCGGCAGCGCGAAGCGGTGGGCGATGTCATCACGCACCATCTTCGAGTTACAGATAACCTTACGCAGCTGTGGGTGGGTAAACATCTGCGTCTCGGCCTGCAAAATATAACGATGATAGCGGCTCAGCGACTGCGCCCAGCGTGCCAGCGGCGACAAAATACGGCCATACTGTTCAAGCCAGGTGGCATGAACACCATCACCTGCGCGAAAAATTGTGGCGCCAGGGATACGTTCATGACTCTGCACGATATCGAATTGCGCGAAATGCGAGGCGGCTTCCGCTGCAAACCCGGATTCACGGGCAATGCGATTACGGAACGGCGGGTTAACGGTGAGTGTGTTCCAGCCCGCAGCATCTTCCCACTGGCGGGCAATCAGCGTCACATCCAGCGAGGTATCCTGCGCCAGGACGTTTAGCGCACGGGAAACAAAGCGTTCTGCGCCACCGTTCGGGTTGTAGGTTTGTCGGACGATAGCCAGCTTCATGCAGGATATTCCAGCAATAACGTATCAATGGCGCTCAGCACCTGTTGAGGTGTGATTGCCGTAATGCAGTCAGAAACGCCGCCGTCACCACAGCCTGCTTTGCCGCAAGGCTGACAGGTAAATCCGGCAGTGATAACGCGATAATTCACGCCCCACGGCGCCCACTTGATCGCCCCGGTTGGGCCAAAAATGGCCACCGTCGGTGTACCTACGGCGCTGGCGAGGTGCATTGGCATAGAATCGACGCCAAAGTAAATACGCGCGTGTTTCATGAGCGCGCCCAGCTCTTTCAGGTTCAACTGGCCGCTTAAATCAAACACCGGCTGGGTGAGTGCGGCGCGCAGCTCATCCATATACGCAGTTTCTTCTTTTGACGGTGCTGCAGAGAGAATAATTGGCAGGCCACGCGCCGCCAGGTTATCGATGGTTGCCGCCAGTTTTTTGATATCCCAGGCCTTAAACATCCAGCGGGACGTTGGGTGCACCAGAATATAGGATTTACTGGCGAGTCCAAACCCGGCCAGTTTCTCCGCAACCGAGGCTTCTGCCGCATCGCCCGGTACAAACAGGGTATGCTTGTCTTCATCAGATTGCGGATGAATACCGATGCGCCGCAGTGCATCAAGATTCACTTCGACCATATGGCGGCTGTTGTCCTGAATCGCCGGGTAGAGCGTGGTGAAGGATTTCACCCAGCGACGACGCGACAGGCCACCGCGTTTATCCGGCTTAAAACCCACGGAGACACGCGGTTTCAGGCGACGCGCCAGGCGTGCGCCATGCCAGTGTTCGGTCAGGTTAATCAGCACATCGTACTGGCGACCTTTCAGGGTATTCAGTAGCGCACGATACAGACGAAGCTGTTCAAACCAGCCTTTTTTACGCCAGTTGCGGCCAATGGTATGTACTTGATCGATATACGGATGGCTGGTTAGCATCGCCTGGGTGTCGTCATACACCAGGGCATCCACTTCAACGTCCGGCCAGTTCTTTTTCAACACGGTAAAGACCGGCGAAGTTAGCAGAACATCACCGTGGTGACGCAGCTTAATGATCAGCACGCGCTTTGGTGGGCGCTCCGCTGAGAAAAAATCAGACATAGGCTCTCTCTGCTGCCAGCAAAGGCTCTAATTGCGCAAATACCGCAGCGGCGTTGAGGTCGCTCAGCTGCGATGAATGTTCCGGACGGCAGATATATTGATTTTTTCCGTAGCCGCCGATAAGGCCCGGGTCCGTTGGGCCGTAAAGCGTAATATTAGGACGATCCAGCGCCGCCGTCAGGTGGCTGAGGCCGGTATCGACAGAAACCACTGCCATTGCCCCCGCCAGTTCTTGTGCCACGCCATCCAGCTTCATGCGCGGCAGAACGTCCACGTAATCAAAGCCTTCAGCCAGACGTTTAGCACGCGCCTCTTCATGCGGCGCCCCCCACGGGAGCTTGATGCGCAGCCCGGCGTTGCCAAGCAAACCAATCAGGTCGCGCCAGTGTGTTTCTGGCCAGTGCTTGTCATCACGGGTGGTTGCATGCAGGAAAACTAAGTAAGGCGGGGCATCTTGCTGCGAAGCATGGAGGAAATGTTGCGAAATGGCGTAGTCGCCCTGGATGTCTGGTTTTGCATAGCCCAGGCTTTTGGCAAACAGCTCACGGGTGCGTTCTACGGCGTGCTGTTGTTTGGCTATATGATGACGACGGTTGTAGAACAGGCTCGCCAGCGGCTCGCGGGCGGTTTGCCAATCCATTCCGTGCTTCACGCCGTGTGCCAGACGAGTAACCAGCGCGGCGCTTTTTACCAGCCCTTGTGCGTCAATAATTGCATCATAGTGTTGCGCCTGCACTGCAGCGCGAAATGTGTTGCGTTCGGCTTTAATAGGGGCTGAGAACCAGGCTTTTCGCCAGCGACGAATCGCTACCGGGATCACGCGGTCAACTGATTCATGCCAGGTGGGGATCTGCGCGAAGCCTTCTTCCACGACCCAGTCAAAACGAATGCCGGGAATGGCCTGCATGGCGTCCGTCAGCGACGGTAGCGTATGCAGGACATCGCCCATGGAAGAGGTTTTAACGATCAATACCCGCATTCGTTATCCTTCATCGTTCAACAGCAAATCGTTGAGCTCTTCAAGAACTCGCTGCGGCGTAATGTCGATCAGGCTCTGATGATAACCTTCCGCCGCATCGCCTTTACGGACTTTGTGGTAGCCGGTAATCAGGCGGATCACCCGCGCTTTATTCGACAACGGCGGCGTAAAGTCCGGGCTACTCGGACCATAAAGGGCGACCAGCGGACGATTCAGTGCAGCGGCAACGTGCATCAGGCCTGAGTCGTTAGTGACGACGGCTTTACAGGCCGCAAGTAAAATCACCGCTTGTTCCAGTTGAGTTTCACCGGCCAGATTGCGACACCAGGCCTGCTGCTCGTTACTGAGTGTGGCCAGGATTTCGTTGCCTGCTTCGTGGTCTTTCGCCGAGCCAAACAGGACAATCTGATAGCCTTCGTCAATCAACTGCTTCGCCAGCTCGGCGTAGTGATAGTGCGGCCAGCGTTTTGCCGGGCCGAATTCAGCGCCTGGGCAAAAGCCGATCATCGGGCGTTCGGACGAGATACCAAAGGTGTTACAGGTCTGAGATTTCTCACCATCGTTAACCTGCAACTGTGGCCACAACAGCGGCTGTGGCAGATCTTTGGCGCTGCGCATTACCCCTTTGTCGTAGGCCAGAGCGACATAGCGTTCTACCATCAACGGCCAGGCTTCTTTATCCAGGACTCGCGCGTCATTCAGCAGGCCATAGCGCATTTCACCGCGCCAGCCGGTGCGATGAGGTACACCTGCAAAGAAAGGCACTAAGGCCGATTTGAACGAGTTTGGCAGGACGTAGGCGCGGTCATAGCGCTTGTCTCGCAGACTATGACCGAGCTTACGGCGTTCGCCAATTTCCAGCGCCCCGTGGCCAAGCGGCATCGGGATCGCGTCATTGACTTCCGGCATACGCGATAACAACGGACGACACCATGCCGGAGCCATCACGTCGATTACTGCCTGGGGATAGCGCGCCTTGAGCGTGCGATAGAGACTTTGCGACATCATCATGTCGCCCACCCATGACGGGCCTATCACCAAAATTTTCATACTTACGCGTCGCGGTTCAACCAGGCCATGTACTCCGTTACACCTTCTGCAACGGTCTTGAACGGCTTGTCATAGCCAGCAGCACGCAGGTTGGTCAGGTCGGCCTGAGTGAATGCCTGGTAGCGGCCTTTCAGTTTTTCCGGGAACGGAATGTACTCAAGGCTGCCTTTTTTGTGGTACGCCAGCGCAGCGTCTGCCACCGCCTGGAAGGATTCCGCGCGACCAGTACCCAGGTTGAAGATGCCGGATACGCCGTTTTCCCAGAACCACAGGTTCACTGCAGCAACGTCACCGACGTAAACGAAGTCGCGCTTAAAGCCATCACTGCCTTCGAACAATTTCGGGCTTTCGCCGTTGTTCAACTGAGTGTTCAGGTGGAATGCCACACTCGCCATGCTGCCTTTATGTCCTTCACGCGGCCCGTACACGTTGAAGTAACGGAAGCCGACAATTTGTGAGTTCGCTTCTGGCAGAACCTGGCGCACATATTCGTCGAACAGGAACTTTGAGTAGCCGTAGACGTTCAGTGGCTGTTCGTATTCACGGGACTCAATGAAGTCAGACGTACGGCCGCCGTACGTGGCTGCAGAAGAGGCATACAGGAACGGAATTTCACGCTCCAGGCAGTAGTGGAGGAGCTCTTTAGAGTACTGGTAATTGTTGTCCATCATGTACTTGCCATCCCACTCGGTGGTGGAGGAACAAGCACCTTCATGGAAGATGGCATCAATATCGTCGAACTCTTCACCTGCCATAATCTGGATAAGGAAATCTTCTTTATCCATGTAGTCGGCAATGTTCAGATCCACCAGGTTTACAAACTTAGTACCGTCTTTCAGGTTGTCCACTACCAGGATGTCGGTGATGCCTTTGTCATTGAGAGCTTTAACAATGTTGCTGCCGATAAAGCCCGCGCCGCCGGTAACGATGATCATAACTGTAACCTTTGAAGTGTGGAGTCCGGGGACAATCCCAGACGCTAATATTCATATCATATCATTACTATGGCGACCCTTCAGCCATTCACCGACATCGCGCAAGGGTACGCGTGATTTATGCTGCAAAAACGAGAAGAGATAATGTGTCATCTCGTCATGAAGTATAGCTTTGGGTAATATGTGCCGAAATTTGCCGAGTCTGGAGAATTGCAATGCGTGGTGATTTTTACAAACAGTTAAACAGCGACCTGGACACCGCACGTGCGGAAGGGTTGTTCAAAGAAGAGCGTATTATTACGTCTGCGCAGCAAGCGGACATCACTGTTGCTGATGGCAGCCATGTGATCAACTTTTGTGCGAACAACTACTTAGGTCTTGCGAATCACCCTGAGCTAATTGCCGCGGCTAAAAACGGCATGGACACCCACGGTTTTGGTATGGCTTCCGTCCGCTTTATTTGTGGTACTCAGGACAGCCACAAGCAGCTTGAGAAAAAGCTGGCTGAGTTCCTCGGTATGGAAGATGCGATTCTGTACTCCTCGTGCTTCGATGCTAACGGCGGTCTGTTTGAGACGTTGCTTGGCGCAGAAGATGCGATTATCTCCGACGCCCTGAACCACGCCTCTATCATCGACGGCGTGCGTCTGTGTAAAGCGAAACGCTTCCGCTATGCAAACAACGACATGGTCGAGCTGGAGGCGCGCCTGAAAGAAGCGCGTGAAGCCGGTGCGCGTCATGTACTGATCGCGACCGACGGTGTGTTCTCGATGGATGGCGTGATCGCCAACCTGAAAGGTGTGTGCGATCTGGCTGATAAATACGATGCGCTGGTGATGGTCGATGATTCCCATGCGGTTGGCTTTGTGGGCGAGAACGGCCGTGGTTCCCACGAATACTGTGACGTGATGGGCCGTGTGGACATCATTACCGGTACGCTGGGTAAAGCGCTGGGTGGGGCATCTGGTGGCTATACCGCAGCACGCAAAGAAGTGGTTGAGTGGCTGCGTCAGCGCTCTCGTCCGTATCTTTTCTCCAACTCGCTGGCGCCAGCCATTGTGGCGGCTTCCATCAAAGTGCTGGAAATGGTGGAAGCAGGCAGCGAACTGCGCGATCGCCTGTGGTCCAATGCCCGTTTGTTCCGCGAAAAAATGAGTGCTGCAGGTTTTACTCTGGCCGGCGCTGACCACGCGATCATCCCGGTGATGCTGGGCGATGCGGTCGTGGCGCAGAACTTTGCCCGTGAACTGCAAAAAGAAGGTATCTACGTGACCGGGTTCTTCTTCCCGGTTGTACCAAAAGGCCAGGCCCGTATCCGTACACAGATGTCTGCGGCGCATTCGCCTGAACAAATTGAGCGTGCGGTTGAAGCCTTTATCCGCATCGGCAAACAACTGGGCGTGATTGCCTAAGGATCTGTGATGAAAGCGTTATCCAAACTGAAAGCGGAAGAAGGAATTTGGATGACCGACGTGCCGGAGCCGGAAGTCGGTCATAACGATCTGCTGATCAAAATTCGTAAAACCGCCATCTGCGGCACTGACGTCCACATCTACAATTGGGATCAGTGGTCACAGAAGACTATTCCGGTTCCCATGGTTGTCGGTCATGAATATGTCGGCGAAGTGGTGGGTATTGGCCAGGAAGTGAAAGGTTTTAAAATTGGCGATCGCGTCTCCGGCGAAGGCCATATCACCTGTGGTCATTGCCGTAACTGCCGTGGTGGTCGTACTCACCTGTGCCGCAATACCGTCGGCGTAGGCGTAAACCGTCCTGGTTGTTTCGCGGAATATCTCGTGATCCCGGCATTCAACGCCTTTAAAATTCCGGACAACATCTCTGATGATTTAGCCTCTATCTTCGACCCGTTCGGTAACGCCGTGCACACGGCGCTGTCGTTTGATCTGGTGGGTGAAGATGTGCTGGTGTCTGGTGCAGGCCCGATTGGCATTATGGCCGCGGCTGTGGCGAAGCATGTCGGTGCACGTCACGTTGTGATTACCGATGTGAATGAATATCGCCTGTCGCTGGCACGTAAAATGGGTGTCACCCGTGCGGTAGATGTTTCTAAAGAGAGCTTGAACGACGTGATGGCTGAACTGGGCATGACCGAAGGCTTTGACGTGGGCCTGGAGATGTCCGGCGCACCACCGGCGTTTCGTACTATGCTCGACACCATGAACCACGGTGGTCGTATTGCGATGTTGGGTATTCCGCCATCGGATATGTCTATCGACTGGAACAACGTCATCTTTAAAGGCTTGTTCATCAAAGGCATCTATGGCCGTGAGATGTTCGAAACCTGGTACAAGATGGCGGCTCTGATTCAGTCAGGTCTGGATCTGTCACCGATTATTACGCATCGTTTCTCTATTGATGAGTTCCAGCAAGGCTTTGACGCAATGCGTTCTGGCCAGTCAGGAAAAGTGATCCTGAGCTGGGAGTAATCCTGCCGAATGACACCCGTATCTACGGGTGTCATTACCCCGATTTAGCGGTTTGACTTTCCAGAGGTTACTTGTTAACTTTTGGCGAATTTTTCTCCACCTGGTCTTTTTAGCGAGCTCATTTTTTGCAGTAATAATGATGTCGTCAGAAAAGATTTGGCCAGACTAATCAGGTCATTATGTCCACTCTGTTTTCACAAAAGTCTGTTGATACATCGTCGCGCGTCACGGGTAGTATTCTGATAGTGATTTCTTTGCTAATAGTGATTGGCGTTAACATTCTAAATGCGAAATATAATGCCGTAATTAACCGGACGTTGGTTTTTTTACTGATATTACTGACTGTTAAATGTATCCATAATAAATATATAAGAAATATTCTGGCCATCGTTTTATTAATTCCGGTTGCGGCTGATGTCACTCTTCAGTTATATGCCTGGAACAATTTTAATTCTGCATTTAGTTATGGATTCGCGCTCAGCGTATTAAATACCACATCGGGCGAAGCGAGTTCGATGCTGGGGTTGTACTGGCGTGATTGTCTCATTTTTGTTGCGCTCTCGGCACTGTTTATCTATACCGCTAATACGGGGGCATGGCCTGTTGCTCCACGTTTTCGCCGCTGGCCGGGCATTGTGTTGGGACTGACGGTCTTTGCCTTTTTTGCTCAGGCCTGGCAGCACCAACTCAGAAAGAGCAATGTTGAAAGCCTGACTCAGCGCGTTGTACAGGCGACACCCGTCAGCACGGCAAAAGTGTTTATGCAGGCGGTTGAAGATATTTCAGTCGTCGCCAATATTGGTAACAATATCCCTGATTATAAAATTACGCTGTCGGATACCGGTATCGATAACTATGTGCTGATTATTGGTGAATCGGAACGGACGGCGAACATGGGTATCTATGGTTATCAACGGGATACCACGCCGGAACTGGTGAAGCAGCAATCGCAACTCCTGTTATTCCGCAATGCGGTGACCCCTGCACCTGTCACGATCATGGCAGTGCCCCTGGCAATAACAGCCGATACGGTAAAAGCGAGAGATCCGCATAAATACGGTGATAATGTCATCAATATCGCCAATAAAGCGGGATACGATACCTCCTGGTTTAGCCGCCAGGGAAAAGGTGGGGCGCATAACAACGTGATTACCGGGATTGCCATGAATGCTCGCCAGCATGAGTGGGTTGACGGTGGCTACGATGAAGATCTCTTGCCATTATTGAATGATGCGTTGAAAAAACCGGGTAAAAAAATCATTGTCCTGCACCTGTATGGTAGCCACGAGCCTGCCTGCCGTCGTTTCCCTGCCAGTGAATCCGTATTAAAAGGTGGCAGTGAAGCTGATGATTGTTATGACAATTCAGTGCGTTATACGGATAAGGTTATGGGCAAAATTTTTGCTGCACTGGACAACTCGCGTTCATCGGTCATGTACTTTTCCGATCATGGTTTAGTGCGTGATCCGCAGCGTTCAGTTGTGTATTCACATGGTGGCGTCAATCCACCGAGAGAAGCGCTGCATATCCCGATGTTTATCTGGTATAGCCATCAGGTTGATTCTAAAAATAAATTTACCGGGGACTACACAACCCCATGGTCTGCTGATGACGTCAATACGCTTGCCGAGTTGTGGCTCGGTATCCATCGACAGGGAGAACCGGTCAATTCCGTACAGTCATGGCTTTCCGGTTACAATAAAAATGTGTCAGTACTGGACACCACGGGTAAATTGTATGACTGGGGCAATATTCGTTAACACGGTTGCATTCAACGTATGACGACGTGTGCGCTTTGAGTAGATGGAATGATGATGATTGATGTGAAACGAGAAAAGATCCACTTTGCGTTAATGCAATTACTGTTCGGATTTTGCGTGATCGCGTTTGGCTGTGTTGTTGTTGAGCCAAACGCATCTGCGAAAGTGCTTAGCGCGGCGTGGATGACGGCACTGGTTATTTTTATCCTGGACATTAAAAATGTGAAAAAGCACGATGCTTTTTGGCTTTGTCTCGTGCTGTTTATCATCGGAGTCAGTGATTTAGTCTGGTACAGAATGTTCAAAGTGGATGGGAGTTCGGCCATTAACTCTTACCGTGCTTATCTTGAGGCCGGAAAAATATGCATATTCGGTGCTTTTTCTCTGTTTATCTTCGCGAATAATAACCACCTAAAAGTAGGCAGTAATAAAATCCATGCTCTGCTGGCGATCGTGTTGCAACTGAGCATTATAATATATGGTGGTTATCAGCATTTCTTCCTCGAAAGCCAAAGGGTCACGCTTTCTCTGGCGGGCGGCACGGATGCAACAGGGGCTGCATATACCATCACCTTTATTTCCTTCTACATTATTCTGGTTGCCCAACATAGCCTCAGTAAATGGAAAGAGTTTTTTATTCTTGGTCATTTCTTTATCACTTTCCTGATCCTGGTCGCGACTGAAACCCGTGCGGCAATTTTAACTTATCCCGTTATCTTCTTTGGTCTGCTGCTGGTGAAGTTTTACAAAGAGAAGCATATTCCCTGGAAAGGCGTTGCTGTTTTTCTTGTCGCTTTGCTGGCTGGTGCATTCATGATGAAAAACAGTCTGACGCACCGCTATAACGACTTTAACAATGATATCGTTGCCTATGATAAGGAAAACAGCACGACATCCATCGGAGCGCGTCTTGCGATGTGGGAAACCGGGTTGTCTGCGGCGAAAGATAATTACCTGTGGCAATCAACGGATGCGCGAAACGCAAAGATAGTTACCCAGATCGATAAGGACCCAAGCTTGTCCGGTGCGCTCGATTATATCCGTGGGCATCTGCATAATGAATTTATCGAGACCCTCTCATTAAAGGGACCATCGGGCGTTATTTTGTATATTCTGTTTATTATCTCCTTTGCCTGGTACGCGTTACGTAAACTGAATAGTATTATTTTATGCGCTTTTTTAGCTTCATTAATTTTATTCGGTTTAAGTGGTGTCATGTTCTATTCCAAAACTACACCTGTTGCCTGGATGTTGACACTTATTATGTCGGTTGTTTTCCTGGAGCAGAACAAGCACCGAAGTGTCATTAAGTAATCATTTTGATTCTCCGCCGGGAAAACGGTATTCTTCCGGTGGAGAAATGCCATTGACCAGACGAGCAGGCTATGAACGAACTGATATCGGTAATTATCACTACCTACAATCGAGAGGACTTACTGGAGCGTGCTATTCGCTCAGTAATCGCCCAAACATATCCTGCGGTAGAATTGATTATTGTTGATGATTGCTCGAACGAAAAAACACCACAATTGATAGGGCGCATAAGAGCGGAGTGTGAAACACGCTTTGTGAATTTCATTTATGAGCGCAATGCGAAAAATAGCGGCTCTAACTTCAGTCGCAACCGTGGTTATGCTCTGTCGCAGGGTGTTTTCGTGACCGGCCTTGATGATGATGATTACTTCTTGCCAGAGCGTTTGTCGAAACTGGTTTCTCGCTATGATGAAAACTACGCTTTCGTGACGGATACACTTGCCCGACTGGACAAAACCCACGGTACTTACCCTGACACCAATGATAAAAGAATTATAGGATTACAGGATGTTCTTTGTGAGAACGTCGTTGGTAACCAGGTTCTGACGACTCGCGAAAAGCTTTTGGGCGTCGGCGGATTTTCCCCTGAAATCAAACAGCAGCAGGATCGTGATGTCTGGATTAAATTAATCCTGAAATACGGCCCTGGCATTAAGTACAGCTTTACTACGGCAATGGTGGATGCGGAACACGGCAGTAACCGAATTACATCACAAATTAAAAAATACAATGCTTATCGTAAGCTTTATTTTAAATATCGCGAGCATATGTCTGAAGAGACAAAAAGTAATAACCTGTTCCAGCTAATGTCGTTTAGAGGATTTACCTCTAAACGAATGAATCGTTTATTACGTGGACATAAGAAAGACGCTAAGTTAAGAATGAAACTTTTCCGTCGCACATTAAAAGAAATGTTTTGAGTTGAAGTAAGGTGACGTGATGAACATCAATATGATTAATACACTCATCAAGAAAACCCGGCGCTGGTATAAGAAGACCGGGCTTTCTTTTTTTCAACGGGCGGCGTGGCATTTTGAGAAAAAGAAAAAAGAGGCGCTCTTTAGCGTCATCGATAGCCTGGGTATTCAGGCAGAACCGGTCGTTGAGGCTCACGCTGCGCAATCGCGTATCATCTGGATCTGCTGGTTTCAGGGGCTGGAGAGTGCGCCAGCGCTGGTTAAGCGTTGCATTGAATCCGTACAGCGTCATACACCAGACGCACAGGTCGTTATCCTGACGGATGATAATATTCCTGATTATCTCTCTTTGCCCGAACACATTAAAACGAAGTACCAGTCGGGGTTGATTAGTAAGGCACAATATTCGGACATTGTTCGCTGCTCTTTGCTGTATCAGTATGGTGGGATCTGGATGGATGCGACGGTTTTCATGAGTAAACCATTGCCTGAATCCTTCTATGAAAAACGCTTCTCATCGCTGCGTTTTGACCAGCATGAGGGCGCCGTGAGCCAGGGATACTGGACGGCGTATTTTCTTGCGGCTCAAAAGGGGAATGCGTTAGTCAGGCTGGTCCGGGATATTCTTTACAGTTACTGGCAGCATCACGATACCCTGATCGAATATTTCTTAATTGATTACAGCTTCTTATATGCCAGAGAGAGATATCCGCAGTTTCATCAGGTCATGGAAGAACAGCCGATTACCGGAAATAATCGCTTTTTGATTCGCCAGTTCATTTCTTCGGTCCCGGATGAGAAGGCTGTAGAGGTCTTGAAGCGTGATCCTGTGGGTATTTACAAACTCTCTCATAAAGAACAATACCGCACCATCGATAAGGGCCAGCCGACGGTTTACAGTCAAATTCTGGACGGTTCCTTCCGTCTTCAGTGATAAAAAAAGCCACCTTGCCAGGTGGCTTTTTAGTATCAGGATTTGTTACCCCAGCCCTGCCACTGTTGCTGAACGTATTTCACCAGCGTGCTTTCGCTGATGCTCTCCCCAATCACAGAGAAGAAATGCGTTGCGTAAACAGGTTCAAGCGGTTTTTTCGGTTTGCAGAGTTTTACGCCACGGAACGGATTGCGTGGCTGAGAAACGGGCTGTGTGGTGTTCAGGTTTGGCGTCGAGGTATCAACTTGTGGTTCGTTCAGCAGGTCACCAGGACGCACGAGAGTGATATCGCCAGGCAATGTCGGCAACATTTGTTGCAGGACGCGAACGGTTGTCGGATGCGGATGGCCGATGGCAATTGCGGAGCCATTGCGACGAGCCAGCTGTACCGCGCGATTAAACTGCACGCGGATATCCGCTTCGTTTTGCGTATCATCCAGGAACACCTTGCGCTTAATCACCTTCACGCCTGTTCCCTGAGCCGCCCGCATGGCCTGACTATTGCCGATGGTCATACTGTCGAGGAAATAGAGATTGTAACGTTCCAGCGCCTGCATCACCTTCAGCATACCCGGCAAACTGGATGTCATCGCGCTGCCCATATGGTTGTTCAGCCCAACGGCATACGGCACTTTGTTGTAAGCATCGTGGATAATTCGAGCGATCTCATCACTGCTCATGTCCGGGCGCAGAGTGTCTTTTTCCAGCGGTTGCTTGCTGAGCGGGGCCATTGGGAGATGAATTAACACCTGATGCCCGCTGTTGTGGGCTTTGGTGGCCATCTCGCGCGCATGGGGAGCATTAGGGAGCACAGCAACAGAGATAGCGGAAGGCATTGCCAGAACCTGATTTTCGGTTTGTGGCCGATAACCGAAGTCATCAATCACAATGGCGAGTTTGCCTGCGAATGCCGGTGCTGCCAGCACCAGTGCGCTGGTGACGGAGAGAACAATTCGACGAAATTGAAGCAAAACTTATCTTCCCAACCACGGCTGTGGATTGACCGCCTGACCCTGGCGACGAATTTCGAAATAGAGTGACGGGCGGCCCTGACCGCCACTGCTGCCCACAAGGGCGATAGGTTGGCCTGCGCGCACTTGTGTGCCTACGCTGACCAGGGCGCTTTGATTGTAGCCGTAAAGACTCATATCGCCTTTACCGTGTTCGACCACCACGACAAGCCCGTAGCCCTGAAGCCAGTCGGCAAGGATCACGCGGCCATCGGCAATGGCTTTCACTTCGCTACCTTCGGATGCGCCGATAACAATCCCTTTCCAGCGTAGCTCGCCCTGGAGTTGTTCGCCATAGCGATGCAGGATCGAACCACGGACGGGCCAGAATGCCTGACCTCGTGGAGAGCCCAGACCTCCGGTACGCGACATCAGCGAGCGTTCACTGTCGGTTGGTTTGTAGGTAGTGCCTTTGCGGGAGGCTTCTTGCTGGCGATCGCGCACGGCCTGCGCATCGCGGGCCTCTTTCTCGGCGCGGGCTTTCGCTGCCGCTTCCGCACGCGCAATGCTGCTGCGCAGTTTGGATTCGTTGGCGCGCATCTCGCTCAACTGGCTCTGGCTTTCCTGGATAGAGGACTCCAGGCCGGCGAGTGTTTTCTTACGCTCGTTACGTGCCTGTTCAAGCCTGGCTTGCTGCGCCTGTTGATCGTAGAGCAGTGTTTGCTGCTGGCTCTGCTTCTCTTCCAGCTCGGCTTTTTGCGTGGTGACTTCTTCGCGCGTTTGCTTTAGCTGCGCAATAGTCTCCTGACGCGCCTGGTTCAGATAACCAAAATAGGCTTGTAAACGCTGGCCGCGTTGACTTTCCTCGCCGCTCAGTATGAGCTGAATACCCGTATGTTCACCCTGACGGAATGCCGCATCAAGCTGTGCAGCCAGGTTGCGTTCCTGTGCGTCCCGCTGGCGCTCCAGTTTTGCAATCGAAGCATTCATCTCATTGATTTGCTTATTTAACTGGGCCAGGGTGTTCTGGGTTTCACGCAGTTTGCGTGTGGCGACGGAAATGGCTTCTTCCTGCTGCTGGAGTTGGGCAAGCAGTGAGGCGCGTTGCTGTTGCTGCTGACGTACCGCACGCTCTTTGGCGGCGATATCATCCTGAATAGATTTTAGCTGGTCGCGATCGTCCGCGTGGGCGGATGTCGCGCACAGCAATACGCCAGCGCTGAGTACGCTGGCGTAAAGCAGGGGCCTGACTGATAACCGTAACGGCTTCACGACCCATGTGATTGAAAAAATCGCCTTTCCCCTCATGGGGAGCGATTATTCCACGATGAACAGCGGCTTGCCAGTCATCTCTTGCGGGATTTCCATACCCATCAGCGTCAACATGGTTGGCGCGATGTCAGAAAGTTTGCCGCCTTCCACTGCTTTCAGGGCTTTATCACCCACGTAGATCAGCGGAACTGGCAAGTTGGTGTGTGCCGTGTGTGCCTGACCGGTTGCCGGGTCGCGCATCTGTTCTGCGTTACCATGATCGGCAGTAATCAACAGCTGACCACCTGCGTTTTCAACCGCTTTGACGACTTGTTCAACACAGTGATCCAGCGCTTCAACGGCTTTCACTGCCGCTTCCATCACACCGGTGTGGCCAACCATGTCACCATTTGGATAGTTACAGATGATGGTGTCGTACTTACCGCTTTCGATAGCCTCAACCAGTTTTTCAGTCAGTTCGGCGGAGCTCATTTCTGGCTGTAAATCGTAGGTAGCCACTTTTGGTGAGTTGATCAGAATACGGTCTTCGCCTTTGAACGGTTCTTCAACGCCACCGTTAAAGAAGAAGGTGACGTGAGCATATTTCTCGGTTTCGGAGATACGCAACTGAGTTTTATCGTTCTTCGCCATCCACTCACCGAGGGTGTTCGCCAGCGATGCAGGTGGGTAAGCGCAAGGGGCTTTGATGTCGGCAGCGTATTCCGTGAGTTGAATGAAGTCGAGCTTAACCACTTTTTTACGAGCGAAGCCGTCGAAATCGGTGTTCACGAATGCACGAGTGATTTCGCGCGCACGGTCAGCACGGAAGTTCATGAAAATCAGCGCATCGCCGTCTTCCATTGCTGCATCCGCCTGGCCTTTCGCACGGATCACGGTTGCTTTCACAAACTCGTCGTTCTCATCGCGCGCGTAAGCAGCTTCCAGGCCTTCAACGGCGGTAGCGAACTGGAACTCACCTTTTGCCTGAGTCATCAGGTCATAAGCTTGTTCAACGCGATCCCAGCGATTGTCACGATCCATTGCGTAGTAACGGCCAATGATGGATGCCACACGGCCTTTGCCTAGCGCGGCAAACTTGTCTTCGAAGGCTTGTAATGAGGACTTCGCGCTACGTGGTGGCGTATCACGGCCATCCAGGAAAGCGTGCAGGTAGATTTTTTCAGCACCGCGTTCAGCGGCCAGCTCAACCATTGCCATGATGTGCTCTTCATGGCTGTGAACGCCGCCTGCGGAGAGCAGGCCCATGATATGAACCGCTTTGCCAGCGGCTACCGCTTTATCTACAGCACCGCTCAGCACGGGGTTCGTGAAGAAAGTACGTTCTTTGATTTCAACGTCCAGACGGGTCAGATCCTGATACACAATACGACCCGCGCCCAGGTTTACGTGACCCACTTCGGAGTTACCCATCTGGCGATCAGGCAGGCCCACTTCCAGGCCAGACGCGTCAATCAGGGTATGCGGACGTTTTGCCCACAGTGCATCCATGACAGGGGTTTTGGCGTTGAAAATGGCGTTATCCTGGCTGTCTTCACGATAGCCATAACCATCCAGAATCACCAGTACCATAGGTTTTTTAGAAACCGACATTGCGACAACCTCATGCTCAAGAGACAAAAAATTTGCGTAATTTTACTACAGCTGAATCGATCAAATAGCCGCAGAAGATCAAAGAATGCGTAGGGGCAAGGTTCTTCTCCGGTCATTTTGAGGCTTTTTTTTCGTGGCATGCCGCAGAAAATGGATTAGCTTATTGTCGCTGGCTGTATTTGCCACAACGCACAGGTATACTCCTGTCCTGGTTTTTTTAATCACTTAGTCGGGAGTTGTTACCCCCCATGCAAGAAATTATGCAATTTGTTAGCCGCCATCCGGTGCTGAGCATCGCGTGGATTGGTCTGCTGGTCGCTGTGCTTTTCATGACCTTTAAAGGCCTGACGTCTAAAGTTAAGGTTATTACTCGTGGTGAAGCAACGCGTCTTATCAACAAAGAAGACGCCGTGGTTGTCGACCTGCGTCAGCGTGACGATTTCCGTAAAGGCCACATTGCAGGTTCTGTTAACTTGCTGCCTGCTGAAATCAAAGCAAATAATGTTGGTGAGCTGGAAAAACATAAAGCTCAGCCCATTATTGTTGTTGACGGTACTGGCATGCAGGCTCAGGAATCTGCCAGCGCGCTGAATAAAGCAGGTTTCGAAAACGTTTCTGTACTGAAAGAAGGTATTTCCGGCTGGAGCGGGGAAAATCTTCCGTTGGTTCGCGGTAAATAAGGAGTTCAGTCATGGCCCATATTGAGATCTACACCAAAGCAACCTGTCCGTTTTGCCACCGTGCAAAAGCGCTGTTGAACAGCAAAGGCGCAACGTTCCAGGAACTGCCTATTGATGGTGACGCGACAAAACGCGAAGAGATGATTCAACGTAGTGGTCGTACGACGGTTCCGCAGATTTTTATTGATGCGCAGCACATTGGCGGCTGTGATGACTTGTATGCGCTTGATGCGCGTGGTGGACTTGATCCCCTGCTGTAAGAGCGTTTTAGGACAATTAAAAAGGGTTTTTCCATGTCAGAACAAAACAACACAGAAATGACTTTCCAGATTCAGCGCATCTACACCAAAGATGTCTCTTTTGAAGCACCAAATGCACCGCACGTTTTCCAGAAAGATTGGCAGCCAGAGGTTAAACTTGATCTTGATACCGCATCTACCCAATTGGCGGATGATGTGTATGAAGTCGTACTGCGTGTAACCGTCACCGCTTCCCTGGGTGAAGAAACTGCGTTCCTGTGTGAAGTTCAGCAGGGTGGTATCTTCTCAGTTGGCGGTATTGAAGGTAATCAACTGGCGCACTGCCTGGGTGCATACTGCCCGAACATCCTGTTCCCGTATGCTCGCGAATGCATCACCAGCCTGGTTTCTCGCGGTACGTTCCCGCAACTGAACCTTGCGCCAGTAAACTTCGATGCGCTGTTCATGAACTATCTGCAGCAGCAGTCTGGCGAAGGTGCTGAACAACATCAGGATGCCTGATGAGCACAGTTAATGCGTCAATGACTGTGATCGGTGCCGGCTCATACGGCACCGCTCTTGCCATCACTCTGGCAAGAAATGGTCACGAAGTGGTCCTGTGGGGCCACGATCCCAAACATATCGCAACGTTGCAGCACGATCGCTGCAACGTTGCGTTTCTCCCTGATGTGCCTTTCCCTGATTCACTGCATCTCGAAAGCGATCTCGCGGCTGCTCTGGCCGCCAGCCGTAACATTCTGATCGTGGTTCCGAGCCATGTGTTTGGTGAAGTTCTGCGTCAGATTAAGCCGCTGATGCGGCCGGATGCACGTATTGTCTGGGCTACGAAAGGGCTGGAAGCTGAAACCGGGCGTCTGCTGCAGGATGTTGCTCGAGAAGCACTGGGCGACGTTATCCCGCTGGCGGTGATTTCCGGGCCAACATTTGCTAAAGAGCTGGCAGCAGGCTTGCCTACGGCTATCTCACTGGCTTCTACCGATCAGACTTTCTCCGACGATCTCCAGCATCTACTGCACTGCGGTAAAAGTTTCCGTGTCTACAGTAACCCCGATTTTATCGGTGTGCAGCTGGGCGGTGCGGTGAAAAACGTTATCGCGATTGGTGCGGGGATGTCTGACGGTATTGGCTTTGGTGCAAACGCGCGAACAGCTCTCATCACCCGCGGGTTAACCGAAATGTCGCGTCTCGGCGCGGCGCTTGGTGCTGATCCTGCCACCTTCATGGGGATGGCGGGTTTAGGCGATCTGGTTCTGACCTGTACTGACAACCAGTCTCGTAACCGCCGTTTTGGCATGATGCTTGGACAGGGCATGGATGTGAAAGGCGCGCAGGAGAAGATTGGTCAGGTGGTGGAAGGCTACCGCAATACCAAAGAAGTACGGGAATTGGCGCACCGTTTTGGTGTCGAAATGCCAATAACCGAGGAAATTTATCAGGTATTGTATTGCGGAAAAAATGCGCGCGAGGCAGCATTGACCTTATTAGGTCGTGCGCGCAAGGACGAGCGTAGCAATATCTCCCCGCAATAATTCGCGCAGCCAACGTACATGCTGCCTGAAGTAAGGTGGAGATAGTCGCAGGGAACCGTTGTCACCCAACGATACGGCCAGCAAAGACTGGCCGATCGTTCTATTACGTCTGGAGTAAGCAATGCCGTGTGAAGAACTGGATATCGTCTGGAACAATATAAAAGCCGAAGCCCGGGCTTTGGCTGACTGTGAGCCTATGCTTGCCAGTTTCTACCACGCGACGCTACTCAAGCACGAAAATCTCGGCAGCGCCCTGAGCTATATGCTTGCCAACAAGCTGGCCTCTTCGATTATGCCTGCTATCGCCATTCGTGAAGTGGTGGAAGAGGCCTATGCCGCTGATCCAGAAATGATCGCCTCTGCCGCCTGTGACATTCAGGCTGTGCGCACGCGTGACCCGGCGGTGGATAAATACTCTACGCCGCTGCTGTACTTGAAAGGCTTCCACGCCTTACAGGCATACCGTATCGGTCACTGGCTGTGGAATGAAGGTCGCCGTGCGCTGGCTATCTTCCTGCAAAACCAGGTGTCCGTTACCTTCCAGGTCGATATTCACCCGGCCGCGAAAATTGGGCGGGGCATTATGCTCGACCACGCCACCGGGATTGTGGTGGGTGAAACAGCGGTGATCGAAGATGACGTTTCAATCCTCCAGTCCGTAACGCTTGGCGGTACGGGCAAAACCAGTGGCGATCGTCATCCGAAAATTCGTGAAGGGGTGATGATTGGCGCGGGGGCAAAGATCCTCGGCAATATCGAAGTCGGCCGCGGAGCGAAAATTGGCGCGGGTTCTGTGGTACTGCAACCAGTTCCGCCGCACACCACGGCTGCTGGCGTACCGGCACGTATTGTCGGTAAGCCAGAGAGCGATAAGCCTGCGATGGATATGGATCAGCACTTCAACGGCATTCACCATACGTTCGAGTATGGTGACGGCATCTAGCTTCTCAGTATGGCGCCAGGATATCCCAGCTGGCGCCAGGCTTCATACACCACCACCGACACCGCATTAGACAGGTTCATGCTACGGCTGTCTGGCATCATCGGAATTCGAATTTTTTGTTCTGCTGGCAGGGCATCCAGAATGGTTGCTGGCAGACCACGGGTTTCCGGGCCAAACATCAGATAATCCCCTTCCTGGTAGCTCACCGCACTGTGAGCCGGAGTGCCTTTGGTCGTCAGGGCAAATATGCGCTGTGGGTTTTCGGCGGCCATAAACGCAGCATAATCGTGGTGGCGAACCACTGCCGTAAATTCGTGATAATCCAGCCCTGCACGGCGCAGACGCTTGTCATCCCACGTAAAGCCCATCGGCTCAATAATATGCAGACGAAAACCGGTGTTAGCGCACAGGCGAATGATATTTCCGGTATTGGGTGGAATTTCTGGTTCGAATAAGACGATGTTAAGCATACTGCCCCCTTAATTGCGGGGCAGAATAACATCCCCTCTCCCCTTTGGGGAGAGGGTTAAAGGGCCGGATCGCACAACGCTTAAGCCGCATTCCCCTGCGACAGTGGGGCCAGAGCTTTCTGGCGTTTCCCCAGTTCTTGCACCAGCGAATCCTGGCTGATTTCGCTAATCGACTTCGCGCCAGTCAGGGTCATCGCCACTTTCATCTCTTTCTCTATGAGGTTCAGCAGGTTTGCCACACCCGCCTGGCCGTGGGTCGCCAGGGCATACAGATACGCACGTCCCAGCAGCACGCTATCCGCCCCCAGGGCAATCATGCGCACTACGTCCAGCCCGTTGCGAATACCGCTGTCGGCCAGGATGGCGATATCGCCTTTCACCGCATCGGCAATGGCTGGCAGCGCGCGGGCAGAAGAGAGTACGCCATCCAACTGACGTCCTCCGTGGTTAGAGACCACAATCCCGTCCGCGCCAAAGCGGACAGCATCGCGGGCATCTTCTGGGTCAAGGATCCCTTTGATCACCATCGGGCCATCCCAGAATTCACGGATCCACTCGAGGTCTTTCCAGGAGATGGACGGATCGAAGTTATTCGCCAGCCAGCCAATGTAATCCTCGAGCCCGGTTGGTTTACCGAGATAGGCGGAGATATTTCCCAGATCGTGTGGACGACCATTCAAACCCACATCCCACGCCCATTGTGGATGGGTAACAGCTTGCCAGTAACGGCGAATAGCGGCATTCGGGCCGCTCATACCGGAGTGAGCATCGCGATAGCGCGCGCCAGGTGTTGGCATATCAACGGTAAAGACCAGCGTTGAGCACCCTGCGGCTTTAGCACGCTCCAGCGCATTACGCATAAAACCACGATCGCGCAAAACGTACAGCTGGAACCACATTGGACGTTTGATGGTGGGCGCGACTTCTTCAATCGGGCAGACCGAGACCGTCGAGAGGGTAAACGGAATACCTTTCGCATCCGCCGCTGCTGCTGCCTGTACTTCCCCCCGACGGGCATACATGCCGCACAGACCAACAGGGGCGAGGGCAACAGGCATAGAGAGCGTTTCGTTGAACAGCTTCGTCTCAAGGCTCAGGTCAGACATATTCTTCAACACGCGCTGGCGCAGGGCCACTTCCGACAGGTCTTCCACGTTACGACGCAGTGTGTGCTCGGCATAGGCCCCGCCATCGATGTAGTGAAACAGGAATGGCGGCAAAATGCGCTGCGCTGCTGCGCGATAGTCACTGGCTGCAGAAATAATCATGCTTTGTTCTCCCTGGAAATATCATGATCGCCAGGCAGACGGGTAATGCGCGCCTGTCGGGCCTGATCTTCATCAAATCGTTTAATGGTGGTATGGACGAAACCCAGGTGCGCCATCATCGCTTTGCGTGCGGCCTCGGCATCACCTGTCAGAATGGCGTTGAGCACCGCTTCGTGCTGCTCGGTCAATTGAGCAAAGACCGGCGGGACCAGATACATACGCTGACGACTCTGCTTCACGGAAGATTGCAGCAGGTCAAAGAAGCCGCGCATTGTCTGGAGCAGGACGATGTTGTGCGATGCCTCGGCAATCGCCAGATGAAAACGCACGTCGGCCTGTGAGGCGATATCCGGATCGCTGCTTTGTGTCGCATCAAAACAGGTTTTGAGCTTCTCTTTATCAGCATCGGTTGCCCGCATGGCCGCATGCCAGGCGGTGCTGGCTTCGATGGCATGACGCGCTTCGAGAATGTCGAAGCTGTAGTCCGGGTCGTTTTCCATCAACGTTTTGAGCGGTTGAACGATATTTTGTTCGGACCAGTCGTCATGCTGCCAGCGCACAAACGTGCCGCCGCCTCGGCGGCTGAGCAGCACCCCTTCGTTTACCAGTGTCGCCAGCGCTTCACGCAGTGAGTTACGCGATACGCCAAGCTGGGCGGCAAGTTGACGTTCAGCGGGCAACTTCATGCCCGCCTCCAGCTGTTGTTCTTCAATCAGCGCCCGCACGCGAGAGGCTATCTCGTCGGACAGGCGTCTGGGCATCACTATCATGGAATCATCCAGGTTAAGACATAGGCCTGTAGCGTGGTGATCACGCCCACCATGCAGGTGAATATCAGGCTGTGTTTGACGGTAAAGCGGAACAGGTCAGACTCTTTGCCCACCAGTCCAACGGCAGCACAGGCAATGGCAATGGACTGCGGAGAGATCATCTTGCCGGTCACGCCACCCGTGGTGTTTGCTGCAACAAGGAGCACATCTGAAACGCCAATCTGCTGTGCGGCGGTCGCCTGCAATGCAGCAAACAGGGCGTTGGATGATGTATCAGAACCGGTCAGGAACACCCCCAGCCAGCCAAGGAACGGTGAGAAGAAGGTGAATGCGTGGCTGGTATGGGCGAGAGCCAGCGCCAGCGTCGATGACAGGCCTGAATAGTTCGAGATAAATGCGAACGCCAGTACCATCCCAATGGAGTAAATCGGTAACGCCAGCTCTTTAATGGTGCTGAAAAAGGTTTGTACCGCAGCCGCAGGCTTCATGCGTAGCCAGATGACAGACAGGATAGCGGCAAACAGAATGGCTGTACCCGTGGCAGAGAACCAGTCGAATTTGTATACCGCAGCATATGGCGTCGCGGCGTGAACCACTGGCGGCATGCGAGCAACCATTTTGTCGAGGAACGGCACGGAGATGTTGATCACCATGTCGTACAGCGCGCCGCCAGGAGCAAACAGCGCTTTAAACGGTGGCACGCTCCACAGCGTCACGGTGGCGGTCAGAAACAGGAACGGCGACCATGCGCGAAGCACCTGGCCCGCGGTATAGCCTGTGCGCGCCAGCGTTTGATCAACCTGTGACGCGCCCATATCAGCAAAACGGAAAATGCGCACTGGCTGCCAGCGTTTGAGGAACAGGGTCAGACAGACCAGTGAAACCAGGGAAGAGATGATGTCCGGCAATTCAGGGCCGAGGAAGTTTGAGCTCAGATACTGGGCAATGGCAAACGATCCGCCCGCAACCATGACGGCAGGCCAGGTCTCTTTCACGCCACGCCAGCCATCCATAATCGCCATGATCCAGAACAGCACAATAATGGTCAGGAAGGGCAACTGACGTCCTACCATCTGGCCGATCTCAAAGCTGTCCAGCCCGGTCACCTGTCCGGCAACCAGAATCGGAATGCCCATTGCACCAAACGCCACAGGTGCGGTGTTAACGATAAGACACAGACCCGCGGCATAAAGCGGGTTAAAGCCCAGTCCCACCAGCAGTGCGGCGGTGATCGCCACAGGCGCCCCGAAACCTGCCGCCCCTTCAAGGAAGGCGCCGAAGGAGAAGCCGACAATCAGCATCTGTAAACGCTGGTCCGGTGTGATGGAGAGAATCGACGAGCGGATGATGTCGAACTGCCCGGTCTTGACCGATATTTTATAGACAAATACCGCCGCAATAATGATCCAGGCGATGGGCCACAGACCGTAGAAGAAGCCATATACAACAGAGGCCAGCGCGTGATCTACGGGCATTTTGTAGAAGAGCAGGGCAACCGCCAGCGCAATGGCGACGGTATAGGTGGCGGCAAGATACCCCTTCAGTTTGAGCTTAATCAGCGCAAAGAAGAAGAACAGGATCGGTAGCGATGCGATCAGACTAGACAACCAGATATTCCCGGCCGGATCGTAGTTTTGTTGCCAGAGGCTCATGCAGGTCTCCTGAGTACCACACGTTCTGCTTCGCGGGTGAGTCTCCGCTCATCTCTGCGTCACACAGTGCGTAAAAGTGGTACTACCAATATTGTGATGTAGGGTGAATGACAATGAATGGTTAATCAGATGTTATGAATGAGCAATGGTTTTGTGAGCGAAAATTATGGAAATGTGAAGCCGAGGACAGTTGTCTGGGGAATTGGTTGGGCCAATTTTGCGTGGGAAGAGGAGGAGGCTGTGCGGTTTTCGCCCTCTCCTGGCAGGAGAGGGCTGGGGAAATCAGAATGCTGTCTTACTAAACCCGGTCATCTCTTTCAGGCCCATTTCACGGCCAAGTTCGGTCATCGGGTGTACTACCACCAGGCCGCGCACGCTTTTTTTCAGCTTGCCCATATCGGCCTGCTCTTTTTTGGTGATTGCGCGACGGTGTGGCATGTTCATCAGTTTTTGCGCTTCTTTGCTCAGCTTCTGGTTCTTCACGTCGCGCAGGCGTTCGATTTCAGTTTCCAGCGTAGCGGTCTCTTTTTCCAGCTCGGCATACTTCTCGGCGGAATCGACCAGGGAGAGGCTTGCCATCTGGTGACGGATCAGATCCAGACGATCGCTCAGGCGTTTAATTTCGTTCTTTTCGACTTCTTTCATGACAAATGACTCTAAATCGGGGGAATTTACAGGAAAGGATACACCAATGTGTGCAGGCTTACTTCTGAAACGCTTTTTTTAAGCTGATTCGGGAAATCAGCTCAGTCAGGGAAAGGACCATTGTAGAACGAACAACTTGCTGATAACGCAGCTTTTGCATCGCATACAGCTCAGGGTCGCTGTTATCAAAATGGGGAGCGGAAGGAAGTGCACTTACGCAGTGCAACTCACCGAATGGCCCCAGAATCTCATCATCGGTAAAGGTGTATTCATTACCATCATGATTCAACTCTTCGCGCAGCGCCATCAGCAACTCAGCATCTTCATACTCCGGCCTGCTGAGCACGCCAAGACCATAAATCAGCTTCAGGCGAACCGATAAATCGCCCAGCGGTCCATCTCCGTCCAGTAACGGTTCTACAGCATATTTTACCGCGTAGTCGTCTTTGCGAAACACCTGAAGAACCAGAATATTCACCGCCTCAGTTAACAACTCGACGGCGGCGATCAGGAAACTTCGTACGGTTTTGCCAGCATTCAGACGCTCAAGCACACGATTTTCAAAGGCCTGGGTTTGTTCCATTATTGGCTGCATATCTGACAATCTGTAATTTAGGCGCAGGGTTTCCTGCGCCGCATTCTGCATCATTTGGTTGCGTTGTATGCGTTAACCGCCTCCGCCACCACATCACTGTTGGCATCCAGACCAGAAATCTGCGCCAGCGCGGCCTGAGGGCCTTTATCATCAATAAGCTGAGCCAGCTCAATCGCCTGCGGATCTTGCTCGCTGCGGTAGTGCATCGCAGCAGAAATCCCTTTTACCAGGTTGGCATGCGGTAAGCCATACTCCAGCGTACCCAGCAGCGGCTTAATCAGGCGATCGCCCGCGCTCAGTTTACGCAGAGGCTGACGGCCAACGCGTTCAACATCATCTTTCAGATACGGGTTTTCAAAACGACCGAGGATTTTCTGGATGTATGCTGCATGTTTTTCAGCATCGAAATCGTAGCGTTTGATCAGCACTGCGCCACTTTCATCCATTGCCCCTTTTACCACAGCGCGAATTTTCTCATCGAGAATCGCGTCACGGATGGTCTGATGACCGGCCAATTTTCCGAGGTACGCGGTTATAGCATGCCCGGTGTTCAGCGTGAAGAGTTTACGTTCGACAAATGCCATCAGGTTATCAGTTAATTCCATACCTGGAATAACAGGCAGCGCGCCTTTGAACTGAGTTTTGTCGACAATCCACTCGCTGAAGGTTTCAACGGTGACTTCCAGCGGGTCATGGGTCGCAGACTCCGACGGCGGAACAATACGGTCGACAGCGGAATCGACAAAGCCAACGTGGGCTTCAACCCAGGCTTTATCTTCATCGGCAACGGCCGCCATAACGTGACCTTTCAATTGGGTCGTGCCGCGTACCATATTTTCACAGGCAATAATGTTCAGCGGGGTGTCGATACCTTGCGCTTTACGTTTTGCCAGACCTTTCGCCACAGCAGGGGCAATACGTTCCAAAACCACGGGACCCACGGCGGTTGTCACCAAATCAACATGGGCAATCAGGTCGATAACGTCGTCGCCAATGCTACTCACAGCGTTAACGCCAGATACCGTTTCAATCTGTTCGTTTTCTCCCACCACGTGGACCTGATAGCTATGACGGGCATTCAGGGCGTCGAGCACCACCTGGTTCACATCGGCGAATGTCAGCGTAATTCCCGCGTCTGCCAGCAGTTTGCCGATAAAACCACGACCGATATTACCTGCGCCAAAATGTAATGCTTTCATAGTATTAACCTTCATCAATGTTTTTACCCGAGAGGGCTGGGGTGAGGAACCGCATGCATTTCCCCTCACCCTAGCCCTCTCCCCAAAGGGGAGAGGGAGGAGAACAAGATTACTTGTTCAGCAGAGCCAGTACTTCTTCCACGCTGGTGGTGCTGGCCAGACGTTCGATGACGGATTCATCATCAAGCGCGTTGGTCAGGCTGGTAATCACCTGAATATGCTCGTTGTTGCGAGCAGCGATACCAATCACCAGACGGGCGATGTCGTCTTCTTCTTCACCGAAGCGAACCCCCTGTGGGTACTGACAGAACACAACACCTGTTTTCAGTACGCGATCTTTTGCTTCAACCGTACCGTGTGGAACCGCGATGGATTCACCCAGGTAAGTCGGGGTCAGTTTTTCACGTTCAAGCATGGCCTCAACGTATTCCGGCTGAACGTAACCGCCTTTCACCAGTTGCTCACCGGCAAAGCGAATGGCCTCTTCTTTGTGGGTCGCGGTACGACCGAGGAAGATGTTCTCCGCGCCCAGTTTGAACAAGTGGCTGTTGTTCGCATCGAAGCTGTCTTTCAGGCTGTCACGGACTTTAACTTCGTTATCTTCATGGCGCTGGGCGGCAACCAGACGTTCAGTCAGGCTCGCGTACAGACCGCTATCGAGGAAGTTGGTCAGCGAAATATGCTGCGCCTGTGGAACCTGACGCATGGCGCGTTCGGTCAGATCGCGGTGCGTGATAACCAGGTCGACATCTGGTGGCAGGCTGTTGATTGCGCTGTTGGTCACGGAGATGTTGGTCAGGCCCGCATCCTGGACTTTCTTGCGCAGTACACCCGCACCCATTGCGCTGGACCCCATACCGGCATCACAGGCAACGATGATTTTACGCACATGGCTCAGATCGTTAGAAACATCGCCTGCAGCCAGTGGGGTTGCAGCACCTTTGGATTCCGCTTTCATATCCTGCATACGGCGTGTAGCGGCTTCGATATCGTCTTCTTCTTTTACCTTGCTGGTTTTCAGCAGGATAGAAGAGACCACGAAGGAGACGGCCATTGCTGCACAGATTGCTGCGATGTTAGCGAAGTAAGCACCTTTCGGCGTCATCGCCAGTACCGCCAGGATGGAACCTGGAGATGCCGGAGAAACCAGACCACCACCCAGCACGCTCAGGGTGAACACACCGGTCATACCACCGAGGATAACGGCCAGGATCAGACGTGGGTTCATCAGTACGTATGGGAAGTAAATTTCGTGGATACCGCCCAGGAAGTGGATGATAGCCGCACCGCCAGCAGACTGCTTCGCACTACCACGACCAAAGAACATGTACGCCAGCAGAACACCCATACCCGGGCCTGGGTTGGCTTCAATCAGGAAGAAGATAGACTTCCCGAGGTCATGAGATTGCTGGATACCCAGCGGTGAGAAGATACCGTGGTTGATCGCGTTGTTGAGGAACAGGATTTTTGCGGGTTCAACAAAGATTGACGCCAGCGGCAGCATGTCGTGCGCAACCATGAAGTTAACGCCTGCTGCCAGAATTTTGGACAGCACTTCAACTGCAGGGCCAATACCGAGGAATGCCAGAATCGCCAGGATCATACCGATGATGCCAGCGGAGAAGTTGTTCACCAGCATTTCGAAGCCGGATTTGATCTTGCCATCAACCCAAACGTCGAATTTCTTGATGGCCCAGCCACCCAGAGGGCCCGCAATCATCGCGCCAAGGAACATCGGCATATCAGCACCGACGATCACACCCATCGTGGTGATCGCACCCACGACGCCACCACGGTCACCACCGACCAGACGACCACCGGTAAAACCGATGAGCAGCGGCAGCAGATAAGTAATCATTGGGCCAACAAGTTTCGCCAGCGTTTCGTTCGGCAACCATCCTGTTGGAATAAATAACGCGGTGATAATACCCCACGCGATAAACGCGCCGATATTTGGCATCACCATGTTGCTGAGGAAACGACCAAAGCTTTGTACTTTGATCTTGAAATCGGATGACATAAAACACCCCTTCTTCTGTTTACGCTTAGGCTTGCGGCCCGAGGTTTATTGTTAATGCGCGGCGGCAGAGGTAGCCGAGCCCTGTTCTGATGCTGTGAAATCTGGCACTGAATCGTTCAACTGTCCAGACAGTGAAAAATTGTGTGATCCGAGTCACGTAAATGTAGGGGGTGTGGTATTTAATGAAGTGATCTTCATCACAAAAATTGAGTGTAAAAAAAATACAACGGATAGAAATGAACCATTATGGCATCTGTTTTGTGATTAAAATCACACAATCACTTTGCTGAATTGTTTGTAAATTGTGATTTGATTCACAAAAAATATTCAAGCAGATCTTTCTGGCTGTGATCAAAGGCTAACTCTGTTTACGGTTCGATGACGGGATGTAAGTGAGCAACATTTAGGGCTAAAAATAGCTCGTCAAAATGTGGTATGGAAAAAAGCAAAAACCTGGATTACGCTCATATTGTAAACTGTAGTCTATTATTTTCAGGATATATTTTGACACGTTTATAAACTTGCGCGGAGATATAATAAAAAACCATACTCCCCGGCTCTGATATATAGGTGCGAGCTTTTGTGCCTAAATGAATTAATTTGGTCGCGAACCATTTTATTATTTTAATGAGTTGATAAAGTTTTTTAGTGAGGCAAATATGTTTCTCAACTATTTTGCGCTGGGCGTATTGATCTTCGTATTCCTGGTTCTGTTTTATGGAATCATCGCGATCCATGATATCCCCTATAATATGGCCAAAAAGCGTAATCATCCCCATGCTGATGCTATCCATACGGCGGGCTGGATAAGCCTGTTCACTTTGCACGCTATTTGGCCGTTCCTCTGGATTTGGGCAACGCTGTACCAGCCAGAGCGAGGCTGGGGGATGCAAAACCACATCTCGTCGCCCGATGAGGTCCCCGGCATGGACGTACTTTCTAAACGCGTCGCTGAGTTAGAAAAAAAACTGGCTGCGGTAAATGTTACCGCCGATAAGAACACAGCGGAGCGTTAATCATGGATCTGTTGATTATATTGACCTATGTGGCGTTCGCCTGGGCAATTTTTAAAATATTCCGCATTCCCGTGAACCAATGGACGCTTGCAACCGCCACATTAGGTGGTGTGTTTATTGTGGCAGGATTGATTTTATTGATGAACTATAACCACCCGTATACGTTTATGGCACAGAAAGCGGTTATTTCGATTCCGATTACGCCACAGGTAACAGGGGTCGTGAGCGAGGTGACAGATAAAAATAACCAGCTCATTAAAAAAGGTGAGGTGTTATTTAAACTCGATCCGGTACGTTATCAGGCGCGAGTCGACAGATTGCAGGCTGACCTGGTGACGGCGACGCACAATATTGATGTGCTGAAAGCCCAACTCTCTGAAGCACAAGCCAATACCACTCGCGTGTCGGCAGAACGTGACCGCCTGTATAAAGATTACCAGCGTTACCTGAAGGGGAGCCAGGCGAAAGTTAATCCCTTCTCTGAGAGTGATATCGATACCGCACGGCAAAATTACCTGGCGCAGGATGCGCTGGTGAAAGGCTCAGTTGCAGAGCAGACACAGATTCAAAGCCAGTTAGACAGTATGGTTAATGGCGAACAGTCGCAGATTGCCTCCCTGCGGGCGCAACTGGCGGAAGCCAAATACAATCTGGATCAAACCATCGTGCGTGCGCCCAGCAATGGTTATGTTACACAGGTATTGATCCGCCCAGGAACTTACGCCGCTGCGCTGCCACTGCGCCCGGTGATGGTGTTTATTCCCGAGCAGAAACGCCAGATTGTTGCGCAGTTCCGTCAGAACTCCTTGTTGCGCCTGAAGCCGGGTGATGAGGCAGAAGTCGTGTTCAATGCCCTGCCAGGCCAGGTGTTCTCCGGTAAACTCACCAGTATTCTGCCCGTCGTACCTGGTGGTTCCTACCAGGCTCAGGGAGCATTACAGTCGTTGACGGTTGTTCCGGGGACCGATGGTGTACTGGCAACGATAGAGCTGGCTCCGAATGCCGATGTGGATGCGTTGCCTGACGGTATTTATGCACAGGTTGCAGTCTATTCGGACCATTTTGCTCACGTCTCGGTGATGCGTAAGGTGCTGTTGCGCATGACCAGCTGGATGCACTATCTCTATCTCGATCACTAACCTCCAGAGGCAGGAATGCGATATGCATACCTGCCTTTTTTTCGTTGCGTGTTCCATACTGACCTCTTTGCGAACATCAAGGAGCAGGCAATGAAACTTATCGGCAGTTATACCAGTCCTTTTGTGCGAAAAATCTCGATTCTCTTACTGGAGAAGGGCATTGCGTTTGAGTTTGTTAATGAACAGCCCTACAACGCGGAAAATGGCGTCGCCCAGTACAATCCTTTGGGGAAGGTTCCGGCGCTGGTCACGGATGAGGGTGAGTACTGGTTCGACTCGCCGATCATTGCGGAATACATTGAGTTGTTAGGCATTGCCCCGGCGATGCTGCCATCTGAGCCAAAAGAGGCTCTTGCCGTGAAACAGATTGAAGCCCTGGCCGATGGTATCATGGATGCGGCGCTGGTCTCTGTGCGTGAACAGGCGCGCCCTGCGGCTCAACAGTCTGAAGCCGAGCTATTACGTCAGCGTGAAAAGATTAGCCGCAGTCTCGATATGTGCGAAACGCTCATTCGGGAGGGAAAAATACGATGTGATAGCCTGAATCTGGCGACAATCGCCATTGCCTGTGCGATTGGCTATCTCAATTTCCGTCATGTCTCTCCTGGCTGGTGTGTGGAACGTCCACTGCTGGTGAAGCTCGCGGATACCCTCTTCCAGCGTGAAAGTTTTGCCCGTACGGAACCGCCAAAGGCTTGACTCGGGTTATAACACTTCACGGCTGGGCGCTGTAGAATCCCTCCCCACAGGACTCTCCTCCCGCCGGGAGGGGGGATGATTTTCAATCGCCAGGCGTTGTCATGACTACTCATCATTCTCTTTATAGCCTTATTCCTGCTACCGATCGCCTGCTCCGTGAGCCTCTTTTCCTTACGGTGCTGGAAAGATTCGGCCATTCTGCAACGGTCGATATGCTGCGACAGCTACAGGAGGAGGCCCGTGGATCGATCCAGGCAGAAAACGCCTTGCCAGCCTGGTGTGCTGACTGGAGACAGGAAGCCGAAAAGAGGTTGGCAGCGAAATCGCAGAATGCTTTGCGCCCGGTGATAAACCTCACGGGTACAGTACTGCATACCAATCTGGGGCGTGCTCCGCAGGCAGAAGAGGCGGTGAATGCTGTGGCGCAAGCTATGCGTTCACCCGTCACACTGGAGTACGATCTTGACGGTGCTGGACGAGGGCATCGCGATCGAGCACTGGCGGATATTCTCTGTCAGCTCACCGGAGCCGAAGATGCCTGCATTGTGAATAACAATGCGGCAGCCGTGCTATTGATGCTGGCGGCAACAGCCAGTGGCAAAGAGGTGGTGGTGTCGCGGGGTGAGCTGGTTGAGATTGGTGGCGCGTTCCGCATTCCTGATGTGATGCGCCAGGCGGGCTGTACGTTGCATGAGGTGGGTACAACGAACCGGACGCATGCCAAAGATTATCGTGTCGCAGTGAACGAAAATACGGCCTTGCTGATGAAAGTGCATACCAGTAATTATCAGATTGAGGGCTTTACCAAAACGGTTGCAGAGGCTGAGCTGGCAGAGATTGGTCATGAGCTTGATGTGCCCGTGATTGTTGACCTGGGTAGCGGTTCGCTGGTGGATCTTAGCCTGTACGGGCTGCCGAAAGAACCAATGCCGCAGGAGATGATTGCGACGGGCGTGAGCCTGGTCAGTTTTTCTGGCGACAAATTGCTGGGAGGGCCTCAGGCGGGGATTATCGTCGGTAAGCGTGAGCTGATTGCGAAGTTGCAGCAACACCCTCTAAAACGCGCTTTGCGTGCGGATAAAATGACGCTGGCAGCACTGGAAGCCACGCTCAGGCTCTACCTCCACCCGGAGAAACTGGCGCAACGCTTGCCGACACTGCGTCTGCTTACGCGGGATGCCGCTGCCATCCGTGACCAGGCGGAGCGGCTACAGGCAATGATTGCACCACAGTACCCCGATTTTGAGGTTCGCGTAGAACCTTGCCAGTCACAGATTGGTAGCGGCTCGCTTCCGGTGGACAGGCTGCCCAGCGCGGCGCTAACGTTTACGCCCGGTAACGGGCGTGGTAGCCAGCTTGAAGCGTTGTCTGAACGCTTACGCGCACGATCAACGCCGATCATTGGCCGTATTTATGATGGCCGCCTGTGGCTGGATCTACGCTGTCTTGAAAATGAAGAGCGATTTCTGGAGATGATGTTGAAATGATTATTGCCACCGCCGGTCACGTTGACCACGGAAAAACCACGTTATTGCAGGCCATTACCGGCGTAAATGCTGACCGCCTGCCGGAAGAGAAAAAACGAGGCATGACCATCGATCTGGGCTATGCCTACTGGCCGCAGCCCGATGGCCGCGTTCTGGGTTTTATTGATGTCCCCGGCCACGAAAAATTTCTTTCCAATATGTTGGCGGGTGTGGGCGGCATTGACCACGCACTGCTGGTGGTGGCATGTGACGATGGCGTGATGGCGCAAACCCGGGAGCATCTGGCGATCCTGCAACTGACAGGCAACCCGCAACTCACTGTTGTGCTAACCAAAGCCGACCGCGTGGATGAGGCGCGTATCGATGCGGTGCATGCAGAAGTTCAGGCCACGCTGCGTGATTATGGTTTTGCCGATGCGCCCCTTTACGTGACGGTGGCAACCGAAGGACGCGGTATTGATGAACTACGTGAACATTTACAGCATCTTACTGCACGCGAGCACGCCAGTGACCACAGCTTTCGTTTAGCCATCGACAGAGCATTTACCGTAAAAGGCGCAGGACTGGTCGTCACCGGTACGGCGTTAAGTGGTGAAGTGAATGTGGGCGATACGTTATGGTTGACGGGCGTTAACAAACCGATGCGTGTTCGTGCGTTGCATGCGCAAAACCAGCCTGTTGAACAGGCCCATGCCGGACAGCGTATCGCACTGAATATCGCAGGTGATGCTGAAAAAGAGCAGCTTAATCGCGGGGACTGGTTGCTGGCCGATGCGCCACCTGAGCCTTCAGAGCGAGTGATTGTTTCCCTTCAGGCCCATATCCCGTTAAGCCAATGGCAACCGCTGCATATTCACCATGCCGCCAGCCATGTGACCGGGCGCGTGTCATTGCTTGAAAATGACCTCGCGGAACTGGTCTTTGATTCGCCGCTATGGCTTGCGGATAACGATCGCCTGGTGCTGAGGGATATTTCTGCCAGGGTGACTCTCGCCGGGGCGCGAGTTGTGACACTGAATCCGCCGCGCCGCGGTAAACGTAAACCTGAATACCTGCAGTGGCTGGCAGCCCTGGCGCAGGCAAAAGAGGATGCTGCTGCACTCGGGATCCATCTTAATCGCGGTGCGGTAAACCTGGCGGACTTTGCCTGGGCACGTCAGTTAAGTGGTGAAGGCTTACGCAAGCTGACCCAGCAGCCAGGCTTCATCCAGGCAGGTTACAGCCTGTTGAATGCCGTCGTGGCCGCGACATGGCAGAGAAAAATCCTCAATACGCTTGCTACCTATCACCAGCAACACCTGGATGAACCAGGCCCTGGGCGGGAAAGATTGCGACGTATGGCTCTGCCGATGGAAGATGATGCCCTGGTTCTGCTGTTGATTGAGCAGATGCGGGAAAGTGGTGTCATCCACAGTCACCACGGCTGGCTGCATCTGCCTGATCACAAAGCGGGCTTTACGGCCGAGCAACAGGCGGTATGGCAAAAAGTCGCCCCCCTGTTTGCTGATGAGCCCTGGTGGGTGCGTGATTTAGCGCAGCATAGCTCCACCGATGAAGCCATGATGCGGCAGGTACTGCGCCTTGCGGCACAGCAGGGGCTTATCGTGGCGATCGTTAAAGATCGCTATTACCGTAACGATCGTATCGTGGCGTTTGCCAGTTTGATTCGCGAGCTGGATCTGGAGCGAGGTTCAACGTGTGCTGCGGATTTCCGCGATCGACTCAACGTCGGGCGTAAATTGGCCATTCAAATTCTGGAATATTTTAACCGGATTGGTTTTACGCGACGTCGTGGGAATGACCATTTGCTTCGGGACTCATTATTATTCCCGGAAGCAAACTCTGTGATTAATACAGAAAATAAATAGATATAAGTTGATTTATATATTAATAAACACTTTCGCAGGCTTAAAATTATTCAACCTGCGAAAGTGCATACAAAAATAGGTTTTTGATCAACTTTTTAAATTTATCTTTTACGTATGCTTCCGGCTCTTTTTATTCCTTTGAGGAAATATCATGGCTGCATCCGTATTTTATATTCCGTCCGTGAATATTATTGGTTCTGATTCATTAGGCAGCGCAATGGATACCATGCGCGCTTACGGCTGGCGTCGCGCACTGATTGTGACTGATGCGATGTTGAGTAAGCTGGGAATGGCCGCTGAGATTCAAATTGCACTGAAAGAGCGCGATATCACCAGTGTTATTTATGATGGTACACACCCTAACCCGACGACTGCCAATGTGGCGGCAGGTCTGGCTATGTTAAAAGAAAATAAATGTGATTGTGTTATTTCCCTGGGCGGTGGTTCACCACATGATTGCGCAAAAGGTATTGCGCTGGTGGCGGCTAATGGCGGCGATATTCGCGATTATGAAGGGGTTGATCGTTCGGAAAAACCACAATTACCGATGATTGCCATTAATACCACCGCAGGCACGGCTTCTGAGATGACGCGTTTCTGCATTATTACCGATGAAGCTCGCCATATTAAAATGGCTATTGTCGATAAACATGTGACCCCGGTGCTGTCTGTAAATGATTCATCACTGATGGTCGGTATGCCTAAGTCGCTGACGGCGGCAACCGGTATGGATGCGTTAACCCACGCCATTGAAGCGTATGTCTCAATTGCCGCAACGCCGATTACCGATGCATGCGCGCTGAAAGCCGTGACCATGATTGCTGAAAACCTGATTCAGGCTGTTGAAGAGGGGAGTGATGCAGAGGCGCGTGAAGCGATGGCCTACGCGCAATTCCTGGCAGGAATGGCGTTTAACAATGCCTCTTTGGGCTATGTACATGCCATGGCGCACCAGTTGGGCGGGTTCTACGATCTGCCGCACGGGGTGTGCAACGCTGTGCTTCTGCCACATGTTCAGGTCTTTAACTGCAAGGTTGCGGCGGCTCGTCTGCGTGACTGTGCAAGCGCCATGGGTGTGGACGTTAGTCATATGGATGCTGAGCAGGGCGCTCAGGCGTGTATCGCAGAAATTCGTGCCCTGGCAGGCAAAGTGAATATTCCGGCTGGTCTGCGCGATTTAGGCGTGAAGGAAGAGGATATTCCTGTTCTGGCGACCAATGCTCTGAAAGATGCGTGCGGGTTTACTAACCCAATCCAGGCTACGCACGACGAAATCATGGCGATTTATCGCGCTGCAATGTAATTGTGTTTTACGGGCCTGTGAATACAGGCCTTTTTTACTTACCCGCGCAACCAGGGGGTAATCGTTACCCCGGTCAGCAGGCCTTCCGGGCTAAGTAACCGGGTGACGGTCTGTCCCCACGGTTCTTCCCGTTTTGCAATGAGCAAAGTGTACCCTTGTGTGATGAGTGCATCGGTTGCGGTGTCGATATCCTGCACTTCAAACTCGATCCAGGCCTGAGGAACAGGCACGTCTGCAGGCCATTGTTCTGAACCAAAACAAGAGCTGGCAGCCTGAGAAAGTGGCCAGAGCGCAAAGTGCTTCACACCGGAGAGTTGGTCCTGCTCCGTGAGCAAATAATCTTCGTTGCCTTCCATGGGCTTTAGCGGTAGCCCAAGTGTTCGCAGGTAAAAAGATGTACTGGTCTCGGTATGGCGGGTGATTGGCCCAAAACCTGCGACAAACAACACCTCGACACCTGTTATTTCATGTTCCATTTCCTCTCCCTGAAGATCGATTTGAGTGGCACATCACTATTACAAATTACGTTGTTGTTTACTCCTCTTTAATCCGTGATACCCGTCGTAAAGCTGTAAACGACTGGCGAGAAAATCGCCAGTCGTGACTACCCTTATTAGACACCAACAGCAAGGAGATGGTCATGACGAATAATCCTCCCTCATCACGTATTCAGCCTAGCGAGTATGGTTTTCCCCTTAAGTTAAAACCCCGATATGACAACTTCATTGGCGGCGACTGGGTCGCGCCTGTCGACGGTGAATACTATTCGAACCTGACGCCTGTTACCGGTCAGCCGCTGTGCGAGATCGCCAGCTCAGGCAAAAAGGACATCGATCTGGCGCTGGATGCGGCACACAAGATTAAGGACCAATGGGGGCACACGTCTGTCCAGGACAGAGCCGCCATTTTGTTCAAAATTGCCGATCGAATGGAGCAGAACCTGGAGCTACTGGCCACGGCAGAAACGTGGGATAACGGTAAACCGATCCGTGAAACCATGGCTGCGGATGTGCCGCTGGCAATTGATCATTTCCGTTATTTCGCCTCCTGTATTCGTGCTCAGGAAGGGGGGATAAGCGAGGTGGATAACGACACTGTCGCTTACCACTTCCATGAACCTCTGGGCGTGGTTGGACAAATCATCCCGTGGAACTTCCCGTTGCTGATGGCGAGCTGGAAGATGGCCCCGGCGCTGGCGGCGGGCAACTGCGTGGTGCTTAAACCTGCACGCTTAACGCCGCTGTCGGTATTACTGCTGATGGAGGTGATTGGTGATCTGTTGCCGCCAGGGGTTATCAACGTGGTTAACGGTGCTGGTGGGGAGATAGGTGAATATCTCGCCACCTCAAAACGCATTGCGAAGGTGGCGTTTACCGGGTCAACAGAAGTCGGCCAGCAAATCATGCAGTATGCGACCCAGAACATCATTCCGGTGACGCTGGAACTGGGCGGAAAATCGCCGAACATTTTCTTTGCAGACGTTATGGATGAAGAAGATGCCTTCTTCGATAAGGCGCTGGAAGGGTTCGCGTTATTTGCCTTCAACCAGGGTGAAGTTTGTACCTGCCCAAGCCGTGCGCTGGTGCAGGAATCTATCTATGAGCGTTTTATGGAACGTGCCATTCGCCGCGTGGAGGCGATCCGCAGCGGTAACCCGCTGGATAGCGTCACACAGATGGGTGCGCAGGTTTCACATGGCCAGCTCGATACCATCCTCAATTACATTGATATTGGTAAGAAAGAGGGGGCAGACGTTCTGACCGGTGGGCGGCGTAAGTTGTTAGGGGGGGATCTCAACGAGGGCTACTATCTTGAGCCGACCATCCTGTTTGGTAAGAACAACATGCGCGTCTTCCAGGAGGAGATTTTTGGCCCGGTACTGGCTGTGACAACCTTCAAAACGATGGAGGAAGCGCTGGAGATTGCCAACGATACGCAATATGGGCTGGGTGCTGGCGTCTGGAGCCGCAACGGTAATTTGGCCTATAAAATGGGACGTGGAATTCAGGCCGGACGTGTCTGGACCAACTGTTATCACGCTTACCCGGCACACGCGGCATTTGGTGGTTACAAACAGTCGGGGATTGGGCGCGAAACGCACAAAATGATGCTGGAGCATTACCAGCAAACGAAGTGTCTGTTGGTCAGTTATTCTGATAAACCGCTCGGGCTGTTTTAATCATCCAGTCCAGGCCGCCCTCTGGCGGCCTGGCTGATTTGCTGGCGCAGGCAGTTTAGTACGCCATCCAGGACGTATTGTACTCGCCAGGGTTGATATTCGCGTTTGCGGAATATGGCGGTGAGATCAAGCCACCACTCTTCCTGATGGGGGAAGCATGGCACGAGTGAGCCATGTTTAAGCTCTTTTCTCAGGCTCTCTTTGGGGGCGAAAACAATGCCAAGGTTATTTCTGGCCAGTTCCAGCGCGGCCTGAGTATTATCGCAAATATAATTCCCGGTGACTTTGTAATCGAGAATATCATCGCTGCCATGTGCCCTGAAACGCCAGATGTTAGCATCATCAACCAGCATCGAGTCGATTAATATACACGAGTGATGAATTAATTCATCAGGGCCACTTATTGGGTTTTTATTTAAATATTCTTCGGTGGCAAAAGCGGTGACGGAATATTTGGTAAGGACGCTTGCCACCAGATTTTCATCTTTTGGCGGTGCATAGGTAATTAAAATATCGCAGTCGTCGGGAAATGATACACCCTCAGAAAATTCATTACGATCAAGATTATATGTTTTCAACGAGAGACGGATATCGCCGATCTCTTCAATCTTGTGAATCACATGGCGAGCCAGATAGGTCACGATACCGGTAGGCGCATAGATGGTGACTTTTCCTCGTTTTTCATGTTTGTAATCTGCAATAAAATTAATGAGTTGGCTATTTTTTTCCAGTGAAGCATTTACATAGGGTAGTAAAGCCTCACCAAACTGTGTAAGCGCCAGCTGGCGGGTGGTGCGTTCAAAAACCTTTAGGCCAACACGCGTTTCAAAATCAGATAAATATTTACTCACATTGGCCTGCGCCATCCCTAATAATGCAGCGGCATCACCAATGCTGCGAGTCGCGGCAATGACTGAAATCATTTTCAATTCACGAGGTTTTAATTGTAGTTTATTCATCATGCGCGCTCATCTATATGATTTTATATATAATATTATATAAACTGCGTCGTTGCATTGGTAAATTTGTAACCATTATTATTCGCCCCGCTTGATTGGCGTATAATGGATTGCATGGAATGATTATCAAAAAGAATTTGCTCATCGCCGCCGCATTATTTTCGACATCATCAGCGATGGCTGATGAGTTTTCCCTTGGAGCAGGGGCAGTATTTAATGAATTACCGTATAAAGGGTATAACGAAAACATCTCAGCCGTACCGTTAATCAGTTATGAAGGTGATCACTTTTATGTTCGCCAGACTGCGGCCGGCTGGATTGTGTGGGAAGACAGCAAAAATGAAATTAGCCTGACCGCAGCCTGGATGCCGCTGCATTTTGATCCTGACGATAATGATGATCATGCCATGAAACAGTTGGATGAACGTAAAGCCTCTGTGTTTCTGGGCGGTGCATATTATCGTCATGAACACTGGGGTAGCCTGAAATTCGCGGTTGGCGCTGACGCGATGGATGAAAGTGGGGGGGTCGTCGGTGAGTTGTCCTATTTCCATCCTCTGCGCATGGAACGTCTGACCCTGACTCCTTCCGTAGGTGTTTTCTATTATGACGAAAGCTTCAATGACTACTATTACGGTGTTTCCGGCAGTGAGTCTCGCCGTAGCGGTCTGAATGAATACGCCGCAGGCGACAGCTGGAGCCCGTATATTGGCCTTTCCGCCAAATATCAACTGACGCAGAGCCTGTTCGTCAATGCCAGCGCGGTGTATACCGTATTGCCCGATGACGTAAAAAACAGCCCAATGGTTGACCGTGATGACAGTTTCGTCCTGATGACGGGGATGAGCTGGCGTTTCTGAGGGATGAGAACAGCACCCAGGAACGAGGCTTGAGCCTGATTTGCCTGGCGCTGCTGCGCTTATCTGATCTGGCGGGTTTTCTCAGATCCACATAAGCGCAACGCCGCCGGGCATTTTATTGCAGCAGTAGCTGCAATTTTTTTAGCAATATCACGCGTTATGCTTTCTTTCCACTCAGGGTTTTCCATGCAGGAGTAACACCAGGCGAACAGTGCAGGATGTTGCGGTTATTGTCCGTAATACGCATTCGCCCCGTGTTTGCGCAGATAGTGTTTATCCAGTAGCTCCTGCTGCATCACCGGAAGCTGAGGAGCAAGCTGGCGCGAAAACAGGCCCATATAGGCGCACTCCTCCAGTACCACAGCATTATGCACGGCATCAGCGGCATTTTTCCCCCAGGCAAATGGGCCGTGGGAGTGAACCAGTACCGCCGGGATCTGCATGGGGCTCAGGTCGCGCTCTTCGAAGGTTTTGATGATCACTTCCCCTGTCTGGTATTCGTATTCACCTTCAATTTCTGTCGTGGTCATCAGACGCGTGCAAGGGATTGCACCGTAGAAGTAGTCGGCGTGCGTGGTTCCCCAGGCGGGTAAATCCAGCCCCGCCTGTGACCAGATGGTAGCGTGGCGCGAGTGGGTATGGACAATACCGCCAATTTCCGGGTAACGACGATACAGTGCGAGGTGGGTTGGCGTATCGGAAGAGGGTTTTTTACTGCCCTCCACCACGTTTCCCGTAGCAATGTCCACGACGACCATATCATTCGCGGTCATCACCTCGTACTCCACGCCGGACGGTTTGATCACCATCAGGCCGCGTTCACGATCAACGGCACTAACGTTGCCCCAGGTGAATGTCACCAGTTGGTGGGCCGGTAGCGCCAGGTTTGCCGCCAGCACTTCCGCTTTGAGTTGTTCTAACATGTCATGCCTCCTTCCTGCATACGAGCCTCTATCCAGCGACGCGCCTGTATAATTTCCAGAACCGGCTCTTTGGCTTTTTCGGTCCACATTTCAATGAGAAACGCCCCGCGATAATTCAGTTGATTCAGGGTGTTAAATACACCGACAAAATCAACACACCCTTCGCCGAATGGCACATCGCGAAACTGTCCAGGGCTTTGCTCGGTAACTGGCTGGGTATCTTTCAGATGGATGGCGGCGATACGGTCAATGCCCAGCGTGAGCTCGGCGGTGACATCGTTGCCCCACGCACTCAGGTTGCCGACGTCCGGGTACACGCTAAACCACGGTGAGGCCAGCATGTCATCCCACTTTTTCCATTTGCTGATGGAGTTCATAAACGCGGTATCCATGATCTCTACTGCCAGCATCACTTGTGCCGCAGCGGCCTGTTCCACCGCCCACGCCAGCCCTTCGGCAAAGCGTTGCTGTGTACCTTCGTCATGTTCTTCGTAATAAACGTCATACCCTGCCAGTTGAATGGTGCGGATGCCTAAATCCCGCGCCAGCCTGATGGCTTTCGTCATGATCTCGCGAGCACGTTCGCGTACGGCTTCATCCCGGCTGCCGAAGGGGAAGCGGCGGTGGGCAGACAAACACATTGACGGGATCGATACCCCGGTCTCCAGCATCGCCTCAACCAACGAAGCCCGCTGCGTCGTACTCCATTCGAGGCGCGACAAGCGCTCGTCGGTTTCATCTACCGACATTTCGACGAAATCGAAGCCGCAACTTTTCGCCAGAACCAGACGCTCCGGCCAGGTGAGGTCTTTCGACAGCGCTTTTTCATAAATGCCTAACGGGTGCTGGCGCATGATGATTCTCCCCAGATGTTGCGGATTTGCGTGTGGAATTCGTGTGCGACTTGCGGTGGATTGGCTGCGCCTGCCAGCGCCCGTCCGGCGATAAATGCCTTAACGTTGATCTGCTTAAACAGCGGCAGATCGGCAGGGGTAATACCGCCGGTAATGGAAAGCTGCAAACCGATATCCGACAGTGCTTTCATTTTGGCGAGATCCGCTTCCCCCCACTGCTGGCCGCTGGCCTGGGCATCACGCCCACGGTGGTAGATTGCCTGTTTCACTCCCACGCGATACCACGCACGAGCATCCTCCAGCGTCCAGTTGCCAAACAATTCCATCTGGATTTCGCCGCCGCAGGCTGTTGCTACCTCATGGCCTTTTTCGACGGTCGCCAGCGGTGCAGCGCAGATGATGGTCATCCAGTTCGCGCCAGCCCCAAATGCTTGCTGCGCCAGCGTTTCACCAGCATCAGCAACCTTCCAGTCGGCTACGATAATTTTCTCCGGGCACTGGGTGCGTAATGCCCGCACAGCGTTTAACCCTTCGGTCAGACACAAAATTGTGCCTGCTTCGACGATATCGACGTGGCCCTGCAACAGAGCGACATCACGCTGTGCCGCCGGAAGAGAGGTATGGTCGAGCGCCAGTTGAAGTAATGGTCGGCTCATAAGTCGTACTCCTTAATGCGGGCGTGATAGCCCTGTAATGCTGAAATCAGTCGCTGGTAACGGTGATATTTACGCTGGTAGGCCGCATGGGCGCACATGTCGGGTTCAACCACCCGGATATCATGTTTGAGGGCACGTTGTGCCGCGTAAAAATCGGGATAAATACCTGTGCCGACGAGGGCTGCCAGTGCCGCGCCGGAACAGCCTGTTTCTTCAACCTGTGGCAGTTCAATGGCCAGGCCGCTGACATCAGCCAGCATTTGCATCCACACATCCGAATGGGTTGGGCCGCCTGTAACGCGCAATGTCTGCACATGGGTAAAGCGTTCGAGCATGCGATTGAGGTGCGTCATATGGCTGAACACCACGCCCTCATACACGGCCTGCAACAGGTGTGCGCGGGTGTGTAAGGCCTGCATTCCGTAAAACCCGCTGGTCATTTCCAGCCCGGCATTACTGCCGTAGAGAAAAGGCAGGAAGAACACATCGCTTTCGGCTTTTGGCAGGCTGGCAACAGCCTGGTTTATCTCCCCGAACGACATGTCACCCCATTGCGCGGTCAACCATTCCAGATTGCCGGATGAGGTTGGACTGGCCTCGTGGACGATGTACTGCTGTGGGTGAACGTAACGGCCATACACATATGGAAAGGGTTCGTTATCGCGAATACCGTTAGCGATACCGCTGGTCACGGCCCAGGTTCCCATGACTGCGTTAAGCGTATTTTCATCGTGCAGTCCGGCGCAGATCGCGGTGGAAACCACATCAAACAGTCCACCAACGACGGGGGTTCCCGCCGTGAGACCGGTCAGTGCGGCTGCCTGAGCGGTGATTTCCCCGCAAATTTCTGCTGAACCGAAAATGGGTGGGAGTGCACTATCAATTTCACCGATCCCGAGCCAGCGAGTGAGCTGTGGATCGTATTTGCCGGTGTTCATGTTGTAGAGATTGGATTCCGAGATATTGCTCTCTTCACACCCTTTTACGCCCGTCAGACACCAGCGCAGATAATCGTGCGCCATCATTACGCAGCCGATCTGCTGATACCGCTGTGGCTCATTCTCTTTAACCCAGCGCAAAAGCGACGCAGGGTGTCCCGTCCAGAGCGTCTGGCGCGTGTGGGGATAGAGCGTTTCGGGAATACCGTCCTGCTGCCAGCGCTGCACAATATCCAGCGCTCTGCGATCTGATGAGAGCATGGCATGGCCTAGCGGCTGGTCATTTTTATCAAGAAGAAACAGCCCCTTACCCTGTGCAGAGATACCAATGCCCTTGATCTGTTCTCCACTGACGCTCGCTTTTTTGAGTAACAGCGCGACGGTTGCATGGCAGTGCTGCCAGAGCTGGTGCATATCCCGTTCGGCATAGCCGGGGCGTGGGCTGAGGGTGGCGACAGACCGCCGCTCAATACAGACTTCTTTTCCCTGGCTGTTATACAAACCGGCTTTCAGATAAGTACCGCCACAATCGATACCCAGCCAGAAGGGTTCTTTTTCACTCATCTTTGACTCTCTTGTATTTCACCCTCTCCCTGTGGGAGAGGGTGGTGTGAGGCATCAGGCTGCACGCTTATGCGGATTCACCGTGGGATTGGGTTCTGCACCGGCATCGCATTTCGCTGGTAACAGCAGCGCCAGCAGTGAGGCCAGAGCCAGGGAAATGGCCAGGCAGTAAACCCCGGCATCTTTGCTGTACAAGGTGATCAGCACGCCGACGGCATACGGGCCACAGAATCCACCGAGGTTACCCAGGGCGTTAATCACCCCGCGTGCACCGCCGGCCATCTCTGCACTGAACAGACGAGCCGGAATGGTCCAGAACACTCCCGCAGCGGATTGCAGGAAGAAGCCACAGCCCACCAGCGCGGCATAGGCCAGCCAGATGTTTTCTTTCAACGCGACGGAGAGGAACATACAAATCGCAAAACCAATCAGCGGCAGTGAGACGAACAGCTTGCGCTTGCCTGTGCGGTCAGACAGTGTGGAGAACAGGAACATACCTGCAATTGCACCGATGTAAGGCAGTACAGCAAGCATTCCGACCTGACCAATGCTGGAATGTGTCAGCTCTTTCAGGATGGTGGGTAGCCAGAGGGTATAACCGTAAATTCCGGTCTGGTAGAAGAAGTTAAGCGCGATGAGCTGCCACATGGTTTTGTCGGACAGCACGGCACTCAGCGACGCGTTTTTCACCTCTTTACCCGCAATGGCGCGTTGCTCCGCCGCCAGGGTTTGCACCAGATAGTTTTTCTCTGCCTCGGAGATCCAGCGCGCTTCCTGTGGTCGGTCATAGACTGTCAATGCCCACAGTACCAGCACAACAATAGACATCAGACCTTCGATGATGAACAGCCAGCGCCAGTCGAGTGCAGTAATGATCCATCCGGATAGCGGTGCGGTGATGATTCCCGCAATAGGAACAAACATAATCACAATGGCGTTAGCGCGGCCCCGTTCGGCATCCGGGAACCAGTTACTGATCATCGTGAGCACAACCGGTAGCATCCCGCCTTCTGCCACCCCGAGTAAAAAGCGCAGTACCAGCAGTTGGTACTGGTTGGTGACGACACCGGTCAGTACCGAAATGACCGCCCAGGCAACCAGCGACCAACCGATGAATTTTTTACCACTGCCGTGTACGGCAATCTTGCCGCCGGGAACTTGCAGGAACAGATAACCGATGAAGAATATCCCGCCAGCCAGACCTGCCATGGTGGCAGAAATACCCAGCTCTTCATCCATGCCGCCAGGCATAGCAAAAGCGATGTTCACACGGTCCATATAAGAAATAATGCAGGCAATGAGAATCGGTGGGATGATTCTGAGCCAGCGCTGACGCGGAATATCCGCATGTTGGGCATTAGAGGAAGTGTTCATATTTAACGTCTCATTAAATGTAACCGGAAAAAGATTATTTTTTATTGTTATTTCGTTGCTTTATTTAGAGCGCTAATACCGTCGCGCAAAATGGCGATGCGATGGCTGACGTCAGCATTAGCATTTATTTCCAGTAATTTAATACCGGAGAATTTCAATGTTGCGGTGTTCGCCGCAGTAAATAATGTTTTTGCATGATCAGTTGTCATTAAACTGTCGGCGCAGAATGAAGAAAAGGGTGCGTGGAGATCCTGCCAGTCACCATACTCCCCGCCTGCAGTTGTACCCGAAAACATCAATGCGCCCAATTTTCCAGCGTTGAGCGTGGCCTGGACATGCTCGAGGGGTAAGGTCGTATTGCGTCCTTCAATGGCTGAGCGTGCCCAGTTAATACACACGCTGATGTCTGTTGCTTTTACCACATCCAGCACCTGCGCTAACGGTAAAAACCCTTTGCGTGGTGCGCTGCCGGTCATGGCATCACAATGTTCAAGTACCAGATCGCATGACCAGTCCCAGCTCACGATTTCGCGGATGGAGCGGGAGAAGGCGTCAGTCGCTTGATCAACCGACACGTTACCTGCCTGAGGCGCTGCCTGCATCTCAAGCGTGATCACTTTTCCAGGATAACGAGCATTCACCGCATGAATTTTCTGACGCAAGTGGCGGTAAAACTCGATGCTGGCTTTGCGTTGATCTTCATCGGCAGAGGCCAGGCCAAACCCGCCGTTCGTGCCACGGCGTCGCATGGTTTCCATGACTGCAGTGACCACGATTTGCCAGTCCCCTGGCGTGTGACGAAACAGCCATTCATCACCATAAGGGTGGAGATCCTCAAGGCAAGGCTGTTCCAGACCGCGGATATGCGGCGTATCAGCAAGTTCTCGCCAGAATGCCTGTTCTTCTTGTTCCCCTTTCTGGTGAAACGAGGGTGCGCAGGGGTACGCACCAATGATAAAACCGGCGTGATTCATGGTATTTTCCTGTATTGATCAGATGAATTAATTTAATTCGCTGATAGCCACTTTCACTACAATCTTACGAATTGCAGATTCCTTGTTTTTAATACAGGCAGGACGGTGTACATCCTGCGGGAAAAATATGGCGTAACTGCCTGGTATCATTTCTATAAACGATTCATTTTCACTGGCGTGATAAAAGATAATATCGCGCTGTTCCAGAAGTGATTCGCTTATTTCGTTATTACCGGTATCAATGGCAATACCAATTTTTTCTTCGCCCCATGCCAGAAATTGAATATCAAGATAGCGGCGGTGTACTTCAGGCCGGTTCTCGTGCTGCTCTCTGGTGTGGAGATCGAGCACCTGCGCAAAGATGTTGCGCCCGTCGATCTCTACCACGCCTGGCGCAAGCGTTGAGAAATCCGTGGTGCGCAGAAAATCGAGCGCTTTTTCAATCGCCAGCGGCAGGCGACAGGGGTTTGGTTGCGAAATATGTCCGAATATCATGATGTCACTCCTTACAGCGACTGAATTTTCGCCCACACGCTGTCGTCGACCGTAATGCCGTTGCGGCGGTTTTCTTCGAGCAGACGTGTAAATTCATGCCCTGGCAGACGGATAGCGACGTTTTCGTCGGAACGGTCGGCGGTGGTGATGAAATCCATGATCCGCTGGAGTTTGGCGTCACGGGTTGGGCCGTCAATCAGCTTATCGACTTCAATGGCGATGAAGATCTGCGACACGCCATACTCATCGCTGTTGTCCTGAGTGACTTCTGCCACGGATGAGCCGTTTGAGAGCAGGGTGGCGATCATGTCGAGCACGATGGATAAACCGGAGCCTTTCCAGTAGCCCATTGGCAGGATGCGACGGTTTTTCTCGATCACGCCAGGCTCTTTTGTGAGGTTGCCTTCATCATCAAATCCGCCATCTACCGGCAGTTCGCGCCCGGCCAGGCGATTCACTTCCAGCATGCCGTAGGAGAACATCGACATGGACATGTCTACCATCGTGATAGGCGTGGAGGGGATGGCGACGATCAGCGGGTTTGTCCCGATACGACACTCTTTTGCGCCCCACGGTGGCATAACGGCAATAGAGTTGGTCCAGCAGATCCCGATGTAACCTTTCTCGGCAGCCTGCCAGCCGTAGCTACCGCCACGCATCCAGTGGTTCGCATTACGCAGTGCCACCAGGCCAATTCCGTGGTCGGAGGCCAGCTCGGTGGCGCGATCCATCATCTTTTTCGCCGTCAGATTGCCGATTGAACGTTGGGCATCCCACTGTTCGATCGCACCCAGCGTGGTGACACGCTTCGGCTGGGCGTCAGGAATAATGTCGCCAGCATCGAGTTGCTGGATAAAACGTGGAAAACGATTCACGCCATGGGAATAGACGCCGGATTCTGTGGTGCGGGCAAACATTTCAGCGCACGCCTCAGCGGTGTCGGCTTTCACTCCGCGATCGAGCAAAACCCGATTGAACGCGTTTTTTAACTCTTCAAAGGTCACTTTCATCCCTGTTCTCCTGTTCTTTTTTAGGGGGAGGTGTGAGTGCTTTTTTATCTCTAAATTTCACTATGCGAAATCTGATTTCAAATATAGCGATCAATTTTTGTCAGATCAACGACATTCATGTTTTTCAAAATCTATTAAAATCAAATGGTTGTGTTTTTTATGCTGAGATCGTGAACTGAGCCACACTTTGCGCTACCATCAGGGCGCGATAAAAAGGAGCTATTTAATGAGCATGAAAGAGAGCGAAATGACGCAAGAAAAAGAGAGGCCAGCCGGTAGCCAGAGCTTGTTTCGCGGCCTGATGCTGATTGAGATCCTCAGTAACTATCCGAATGGTTGTCCGCTAGCGCATTTATCTGAGCTTGCCGGGCTAAACAAGAGCACCGTGCATCGGTTGCTGCAAGGGCTGCAGTCGTGCGGCTATGTGACCCCAGCGCCTGCGGCGGGTAGCTATCGCCTGACCACGAAATTTATCGCCGTGGGGCAAAAAGCATTGTCGTCACTGAATATTATTCATGTGGCGGCTCCACACCTTGAAGCGCTGAACATCGCGACCGGCGAAACGGTGAATTTCTCCAGCCGGGAAGATGATCACGCCATTCTGATTTATAAGCTGGAACCGACGACCGGGATGCTGCGTACGCGCGCTTATATCGGCCAGCATATGCCGCTGTATTGTTCCGCGATGGGTAAAATCTACATGGCGTTTGGCCATCAGGATTACGTCGCGAGCTACTGGGATAGCCACCAGGAGCAGATCCAGCCGCTGACCCGCAATACCATCACTGAACTGAGCGCGATGTATGATGAACTGGCTGAAATCCGCGATCACAGCATGGCGATGGATAAAGAAGAGAATGAGCTGGGGGTATCCTGTATCGCTGTGCCAGTTTTTGATATTCATGGCCGCGTGCCATTCGCGATCTCCATTTCTCTTTCCACATCCCGCATGAAGCAGATTGGTGAAAAGAACTTGCTGAAACCTCTGCGTGAAACTGCTGAAGCCATCTCGCGCGAACTCGGCTTCACCGTTCGCGATTAAGCTTCTGGCAAAAGGCCAGATACGATGGCAGATGCCACAAATCTGGTCTCTTTCCCTTGCGCGATCAAAGCGCGACTTTCCGCTTTTCTGGCAATCTGGTTTTTTACCAATGGACGGAGCCGGGAAATGAACCGTTTTATTCTTGCGGATTCGGGAAAATGTATAGGTTGTCGCACTTGTGAAGTGGCTTGTGTCGTGGCGCATCAGCCCGAACAAGATTGCGCTCGGCTTTCGTCAGAACGCTTCGTCCCGCGAATTCAGGTTGTCAAAGGGAGTACCTTTTCCACTGCGGTTGCCTGCCATCACTGCGAAGATCCACCCTGCGGTAATGTCTGCCCTACAGGGGCAATTCGTCGTGAACGGGACAGGATCAGCGTCGATCAGCAGCGCTGCATTGGTTGTAAAAGTTGCGTCCTGGCGTGTCCGTTTGGCGCGATGCAGGTTGTTATGCAGGATGCTCACGCCCAGGCGATTAAGTGCGATTTATGTCAGCATCGCACGCAAGGACCGGCATGCGTTGAAGCGTGCCCGACTCAGGCGCTGTCTTGCATTGATGTCACCCCGCTACGCGCGTCAAGGCTACAGTAATTTATTGAAATTACATGAAAATGTCAGGTTATCGTCCCCGTCATCTCCTGCCGATACCGGATGTTGTGAACTGATGTGGGCCATTGGTATTCAGTCCCGGCGCAGGATAACGGGTGTGCTGATTCAGTGAGTCAGATGATAGGTGTGACCGTGTAGTCTGGCCTGAAGGGCGTAATCATCCTGCCTGTCGCTGTAATCCACGCCTTCTGTGACGTTAAATTGCGTTTTTTTGTCAATACAATGGGATAGCCAAAATGCACCCCACTGTTTATTTTTTCCGCAGTCGAAGAGGATTTATCATTAATTCAAGTTGCCGAGCGCGAAAAATAAGGCTCTTCGATTTGAAGAGCCTTATTTCTGTTAACAATGGCTTTCTTGCCAGGCAATGTTGATCTCTTCGGCGAGGATTTTCACTCCTGCTTCAATCTTCTCAGGGTCTGGGACATAGTTCATGCGCATACACTGGTGTGTGTGCGGCCAGGGTTTATCCAGCCCTGGGAAGAAATAGTCACCAGGAACCATCAAGACACCACGTTTTTTCAAACGCTGATAGAGCAATTCGGTCGTGACAGGCAGGTCTTTAAACCATAACCACAGGAATATTGCCCCTTCTGGTTTATGTATCAGGCAACGTTCTTCAGGCAAATAGCGACGAATGATCGCAATCGTCTCCTGAACTCGCTGGTAATAGAAAGGTTTAATGACGTCATTGGACAGACGCAGCAGGTCATTGCGTTTGATCATCTCGCACATCATCGCCGGGCCGATGCCGCCGGGTGAGAGACTGATAATGCCATTCATATTGGTAATAGCAGTGATGATTTTTTCATTGGCAATGATGATCCCGCAGCGACTGCCAGGAAGCCCGAGTTTGGAGAGGCTCATACACAACACGATGTTCGGATTCCACAGCGGGCGGGCTTCGCTGAAGATAATGCCAGGGAACGGTACGCCGTAAGCATTATCGATGACCAGCGGGATGCCATGTTGATTGGCCAACATATCCAGCTTTATCAACTCGTCATCGGTAATCACGTTGCCGGTTGGGTTGGTTGGGCGCGACACGCAGATCATGCCCGTATCTTCACCAATGTGTAGATGCTCGAAATCGACGTGATATTTGAACTGACCTTCCGGGAGCAGCTCGATATTGGGACGCGCGGAGACAAACAGATCTTCTTCCAGGCCTGAATCGGCATAACCGATATACTCCGGAGTGAGCGGGAAGAGCACTTTTTTGGTACTGCCGTCGGCGCGGCGTCCTGCGAACAGGTTAAACAAGTAGAAAAATGCGCTTTGGCTGCCGTTTGTCAGTGCAATATTCTGTGGATCAATATCCCAGCCTAGCTCTTCGCGTAGCATGTCTGCGAGCAACGTAAGTAGCTCGGTTTTCCCCTGAGGCCCATCGTAATTGCACAGCGCCTCAGTGGCTTTTCCGCTTTCCAGCATCTGAGCCAGCAGAGTCTGGAAATATTCATTCATGGCCGGGATTTGTGCCGGGTTTCCGCCGCCGAGCATGATTGCGCCCGGTGTGCGCAGCCCGTCGTTGAGATCCTCCATCAGGCGGGTAATGCCTGAATGGCGGGTAAATTTGTCGCCGAAAAGTGAAAACGTCATAGCAGGTGATCTGTCGGGCTTATTTTAAAAGTGGGTAACCATAACGCTAGCATCGTGCGGGTGCAAATCGAGAGATGTGGCTTGGTTTGTTGTTTTGTTTGGTTGGTTTGTATTTGTATGGTGAATTATTCTGTGACGCACCCTCTCCTCAAAAAGGAGAGGGTTAGGGGCGTGGTTACTGATTCCCCGCCCACACCACCATCGCTTTATCGCCATTGTGCTCACGCACGAAGCCATAGCCCTGCTTGAGCGATAAGGTCGTCTGCTTTCCTTCCCCTATTGCAGGATGACGAGCGCGGAATTGCCCCAGAATCTGCCAGTGGGAGACGGTTAAGGATTGCTTACCCGTAACGTCCTTCCAGTTCATGTCTGAGCGCGTTCCCTGAAGCGGGTCTGAGCCGGTTGGGCCAAACGGGCGTTCAGATTCATCTCCGTAATAGATTTGTACGCTACCCGGTGTCAGCAGAAGCAGTTCTGCTGCGCGCTGACCACCTTCGCGGAACAGACGGGTGTCGTGTGAGGAGAGATAACTCAGCACATTGAATCCCTGGAGCTTCTCTGCCATTTGCTGCCAGGTTAAATCGATATCGGCCAGGCAATCGACGGCTTTTGCTGCTTGTTCCTGGTAATCAAAATTGATCATCGCATCGAAACCGTGGCGATAATATTCGCTTTGCATCACGCCGTGCCCCCAGGATTCTCCGGTCATCCAGAAGGGCGCATCGTCGAGTTTTTTGTCCGGATTGGCCAGCTTCCAGGCGGCGAGTGCCTGGCTTGCCTGATCTTTGAGCTGCTGCCATGCCGGTAACTCGACGTGCTTCGCGGTATCCACCCGGAAACCGTCGATGCCATAGTCACGTACCCACTGGCTCAGCCAGTGAGTCAGATAATCCCTTGGGGTATACCCTGCGATCTCTTTCGCGTGTGTGTCGGGCTTATGTTGATAAAAGTTCGGCAGGCCAGAAGGTATGGTGGATTCTGTTTTTAGATCCGGTAAAAACGCCAGTGACATGGTTAAATCGTCATAGCCTGGGCTGTCGTAATCACCAATATCTGTGCGGATCCATTTCTTCCCCCACCATTTTTCCCATGCGGCTTTGTCGCTGAAATTAATGTAATCATTAAAGCTGTGCCAGCTTTGCCCGACACCGGGTTTCCAGTCAGTCCAGTGTGTGCCCAGCGTTTTTTTCAGCTCTTCACCTTGCAGATATAACGCACCAAACTGGAACTCCTGCATATCGGCAAGTGTGGCGTACCCGGTGTGATTCATGACAATGTCGAACAGGATCCGAATACCGCGCTTGTGGGCTTCATCGACCAGATGGTGCAAATCGTCTTCGTTGCCCATATTGGCGTCGAGCTTCGTCCAGTCCTGTGTGTAGTAGCCGTGATAGGCGTAGTGGGGGAAATCCCCTTTTGTTCCGCCGCCCACCCAACCGTGGATTTGCTCCAGTGGAGAGCTTATCCAGAGTGCATTGACGCCCAGTTGCTGTAAATAATCGAGCTTACTGGCCAGCCCTTTGAGGTCGCCGCCGTGGAAGGTCCCAATCTCTTGCATACCATCTTTATGCCGACCATAGCTGTTGTCGTTGGTTGGATCGCCGTTAACAAAGCGATCCGTCAGAACAAAATAGACGGTGGCATTTTGCCAGCTAAAGGAGGCTGGTTTGTCGGTTTCGGCACGTTCCAGCAGCAGTAGACCGTTGCTGTTAGCCGCAGGTTGCAGTGTGATTTTCCCGTTTTGTACCGTGGCGGTTTGTTTACTGTAGAAATCACGAACTTTTGACCCTTCCGGGAAGGTGCTACTGACCTCAATAGTTAACGGTTTCCCGTCCCACTTTGGACACTGGCGAGTGACGTTTGCGATGGGTTTTTCTGCTGTGCTTTGGATCGACAGCATTAAGGTGGGTGTCCCGGAGCGCGTGTCTACGCGCATCTGATAATCACCCTCACGGAATAAACGCCACTGTGGCGGCGTGCCTTCGCAAGGTTTAAGCGACAGCATCTCATTGAGTTTTATTGCTTCAGTAGGCTGCCAGCACGTGTTGTCAAAACTTAGCGTGAGAGGGCGCGTACCCTTCGCCAGCGTTGCATGGCTGGTGAACACCCCGGTTCCTTCAGTATGAAATGTATCAAAACCGGGGGATGTCCAGTCTGCATTTGCCATAGCGGGTAATAACAGAAGAGCCAAAGCGGAGCGTTTCATTCCATTTTCCTGTCGCGGCATTTTTGACCAGTGTGCCACCTGATTCAGGTGAAAAACTCATCCTCCGGCGCTTTCTACCCGGAGGATATGGAAGGATGAGTGATCGCGCGCAAAATTAGACAGTTATCTGCGATATCGCACACAATTTCGCGGGAATGATGGGTAAGTGAGCAACTTTTTGATGACATAGTTTCGGAATTGGACTATTTCTTTAGATGCTCTTGAAGTCTATTTTTGTTATGATTTGAGATTCCGCTCTCAAATTTGTGAAAAAAATAAGGTGTTGGAATGCTTATATCCGACCAGGAGACCTAATGATATCGACTCCCATTCGACGATTTGGGGCTACGATACTCATGTTACTCACCGTGTCATTTTCAGGTGAGGTGCTTGCGAAAACGCACACGGATACATCGAGTCACAAAGCCCACGTCATAAAGACGACGAGTAAAAGTAAGGTTAGCAGTAAACAAGAGTATTCTCGCAATAGTGCAAAGAGCAGTTCACTTCCTGATTTGCGAAAATACCCTTCCGGGACACCAAGGAAAAAAGCGTTTCTCCGGACGGTAATGCCTTATATTACAAGTCAAAATACTGCGATTACCGCAGATCGTAACTGGCTTATCTCCAAGCAGTACGATAGCCGCTGGTCGCCGTCTGAGCGTACGCGTCTGAAAGACATTGCGAAGCGCTATAAAGTGAGCTGGAACGGCAATACGCGTCGTGTTCCGTGGAACTCACTGTTAGAGCGTGTGGATATCATTCCTGGCAGCATGGTGGCGACGATGGCTGCAGCCGAGAGTGGCTGGGGGACATCAAAACTGGCCCGTAGCAATAACAACCTCTTTGGCATGAAATGCGTTAAAGGGCGTTGTAACAATGCACCAGGCGCAGTGAAAGGCTACTCGCAGTTTGAATCGGTTAAAGATTCTGTGAGCGCCTATGTGGTGAATCTGAATACGCACCCGGCTTACTCTTCGTTCCGCAAATCACGTGCTCAGTTGCGTAAGGCGGATCAGGAAGTAACGGCAAGCACCATGATCCACAAGCTGAAAGGGTACTCCACGCAGGGACAGAGCTATAACAACTACCTGTTCGCGATGTACCAGGATAACCAGCGCTTAATCGCCGCTCATATGTAATCCTCAAAAAACGCCTTCCAGTGGAAGGCGTTTTTCTTTTCTGCACTATATCAGCACTTCACTGTGGCGCTCCCGATACTCCTTGGGCGTGGTGTCATACTCTTTCTTGAACACCGAATAAAAGTACTGTAACGAAGGGTAGCCGCACATCTGTGATATTTCGTTGATCGACAGCGACGTTGAGATCAGCAAACTACGTGCTTTTTCCAGCTTCTCTGCATGGATCACGGCGTGAATGGTTTCACCCACCTCTTCTTTAAAACGTTTCTCCAGGTTGGAACGAGAAATTCCCACTGAGTCCAGCACCTGGTCGACCTTGATCCCTTTGCAGGCGTGATTGCGGATGTAATGCATAGCCTGAATAACGGCAGGGTCGTTCAGCGAACGGTAGTCGGTCGAGCGGCGCTCCACCACGCGAACCGGTGGAACCAGTAAGCGCTGGAGAGGCAACGTTTCATTGTCCAGTAATCGGTGGAGTAGTTTCGCGGCCTGGTAACCCATCTGACGCGTTCCTTGTGCCACCGATGACAGTGCCACGCGTGAGAGATAACGCGTGAGCTCTTCGTTATCGATACCAATAACGCACAGTTTTTCGGGTACAGGGATATGCAAATGTTCGCATACCTGCAACACGTGACGCGCACGGGCATCTGTCACGGCAATAATCCCGGTTTGTGGCGGTAGCGTTTGCAGCCAGTCGGCCAGGCGGTTTTGCGCGTGCTGCCAGTTTTCAGGGGCGGTTTCCAGCCCCTGATACACCACGCCACGGTACTTTTCTTTGGCAACTAACTGACAGAAAGCGTACTCGCGTTCCATTGCCCAGCGTTTACCGCTTGAGGATGGCAGGCCATAAAAAGCAAAGCGATGTACCCCTTTCTCCTTCAAATGCAAAAAGGCACTTTCGACCAGGGCATGATTATCGGTGGCAATGTAGTGAACCGGTGGATAATGTTCTGGTGTGTGATAAGAGCCGCCGACGCCTACGATGGGGACCTCGACGTCAGCGAGAAGCCGCTCGATAATGGGATCGTCATAATCTGCGATGACGCCATCGCCAAGCCAGTCCCTGATGTTTTCAAGGCGAGTCCGGAAATCTTCTTCGATGAAGATATCCCACTCGGATTGCGACGCCTGCAAATATTCGCCAACCCCTTCAACGACCTGACGATCGTAGGCTTTGTTAGCATTGAATAACAATGTAATGCGGTGACGCTTCTCGAACATGGCTGACTTTCCCAAATAAGTGGCAACGCGGTGTTCATGCCCGTCGCTTGGTTGCGGAATCCATCCAGACCGCCAGCAACAGAATGGCTCCTTTGACGATATACTGCCAGAAGGTCGGAACATCCATCATACTCATTCCGTTGTCCAGCGACGCCATAATAAATGCGCCCATCACAGCCCCTGCAACACTGCCTACACCGCCTGCGAGGCTGGTTCCACCAATCACGCAGGCGGCGATGGCATCCAGCTCCGCGATGTTACCTGCAGACGGTGAACCTGCCCCCAGACGTGAGCTAAGAATTAACCCTGCAATAGCCACCATCAGGCCATTGATTGCAAAGACGGCGAGTTTGGTGCGTTCAACATTAATGCCTGACAGGCGAGCAGCTTCGAGATTGCCGCCGATGGCATAAATGCGACGACCAAATGCAGTGCGGGTAGCCATAAACATCCCCGCCAGCAGTAAAAGTGCCAGCAGTAGCACAGGGGTAGGAACACCACGATAATCATTCAGCAACCAGATAGCTCCCAGCACGATGATGGCGGTGATGGCCTGGCGTCCAACAACCGCTGTAGATGCAGGAGAGGCTAGCCCCAGAGCCTGACGGCGCATTCGCCCGCGCCACTGCCAGGCAACAAACGCCATTAAACCGATCACGCCCAGCGTAAATCCGACACCATCAGAGAGGTAGCTCTGACCAATTTGCGACATGGATGCGCTGGTGGGCGATACGGTTGTGCCATTGGTGATCCCAATCAACACTCCCCGGAATGCCAGCATCCCCGCAAGGGTGACAATAAATGAGGGGACTTTACGATATGCCACCCACCAGCCATTCCACGCACCAAGCAACAGGCCCAGTATCAGTGTGACGACAATTGTCAGGGGCAGCGGCCAGCCGAGCCACACGTCAAAAATAGCCGCGACGCCACCGAGTAAGCCCATCATTGACCCTACGGAAAGATCGATTTCGGCTGAAATAATAACGAACACCATCCCCACAGCCAGAATGCCGGTAATCGCGGTCTGGCGAAGCAGGTTAGAAACGTTGCGTGCGCTCAGGTAGGAGCCATCGGTCATCCAGGTGAAGAACAACATAATGGCAATGATCGCCGCGATCATCACGAAGACCTGTAAATTGAGCGTCTTAAGCCCAGAGAAGGCACTGCCCATTGGAACAGCGGCTTTGATATCAGGCGGATTGCTTTTCGACATGGCGTTCGCTCCTTAATGCGGCTTCCATCACCTTCTCCTGCGTCAGGTTTTGGTTGTTCAGATTGGCTTTAAGCTTCCCTTCGTGCATGACCAGCACCCGATCGCTCAGGCCCAGCACTTCAGGTAGCTCAGACGAGATGACAATGACGGCAATGCCTTGCTGCGCGAGCTGATTAATCAGTTTGTAGATTTCGTATTTCGCGCCGATATCAATTCCGCGCGTAGGTTCATCCAGGATCAATATTCGGGGATTGAGCAACAGGCATCGCGCCAGTATCGCTTTCTGCTGATTGCCGCCGCTCAAACGTCCAATGGCCAGCTCGGGAGAGGAGGTCTTAACCTTGAGGCGTGTTAACGACTGAAGAATACAGTGCTGCTCTGCGGCATCGTCCAGGCTACTTAGCGCCCCTGAAAACTGGTCAAGTGCTGCCAGTGTGATGTTTTTCCCGACAGCCATAACCGGCACGATGCCGTCTTTTTTACGATCTTCAGGGACCATGGCGATACCCTGCGCAATCGCCTGCTGGCAGGAGTGGATATGAACCTGCTGCCCATCAATATGGATTTTGCCCTCCCAACGCCCAGGCCATACGCCAAACAGGCACTGTACAGCTTCGGTTCGCCCCGCACCGACTAAACCGGCAATTCCCAGGATCTCACCGCGATGAAGCGAAAAAGAGATGTCGTTAACACGCTTGATATGGCGGTTAACGGGATGCCATGCCGTCAGATTTTCAACGCGTAAGATCTCGTCTCCGATGGTGTGAGGTTCATTAGGATATAACGCGGTTAGCTCACGGCCGACCATCATCGTGATGATGTCATCTTCGCTCATGCCCGACGCAGTACGCGTCCCGATATGCTGCCCATCGCGTATCACGCAGATGGTGTCAGAAATGGCTTTGACTTCGTTGAGCTTGTGGGAAATGTAGATGCAAGCGATGCCGTGGTTTTGCAGATCGCGGATGATATTGAGCAGAACGGCGGTCTCCTGCTCTGTAAGTGATGCGGTCGGCTCATCAAGGATCAGCAAGCGAACCTGTTTGTTCAGCGCCTTGGCAATTTCGACCAGTTGCTGCTGACCGAGGCCCAGGTCACCTACGCGTGTGTCGGGGGAAATCGACAGGCTTACCTGAGCCAGCAGTTTTTCGCAGCGTAGCGTCATGGTGTCGTAATCAAGCACGCCATAACGTGAAATCTCTGCCCCCAGGAAGATATTTTCCAGCACCGTGAGGTGCTTCACCAGCGCCAGTTCCTGGTGAATGATGGCGATACCTTTGCGTTCGGTATCACGGATGTGCGTGGCTTGTATGACTTCACCGGCAAAAACAATTTCACCATCGTAACTGCCGTGAGGGTAGATCCCACAAAGCACCTTCATCAGTGTGGATTTACCGGAACCATTTTCACCACACAGTGAAACAACTTCACCAGGATTCAGGCGCAGGCTAACGTTATCGACAGCTTTCACCGCGCCAAAGGCCTTGGTGATACTTTTCATTTCAAGTAAGTAAGGCATAACTGCTCCACGTGACCCGAAGGAAGAACAGCACAAGTCGATGCGCCCCTGCAGTGCAGGGGCAGCGCTGGATTACAGTTCACTCTTTTTATGGAAACCGTCTTTAATCACGGTGGCGTCAATATTCTCTTTATTGACTTCAATTGGAGTAAGCAGACGAGCCGGCACATCTTTCAATCCATTGTTCAGCGAGGCATCTGCTTTAGGTTGTTTACCATTGCCTAATTCAACGGCTATTTCTGCTGCGGTATTCGCAAGCTCGGTAATAGGTTTATAGACCGTCATTGTCTGTGTACCGGCAATAATGCGCTTCACGCCTGCGAGATCGGCATCCTGGCCTGAAATAGCGACTTTTCCGGCAAGACCTTGTGCGCTGAGCGCCTGAATTGCCCCGCCTGCCGTTGCATCGTTGGAGGCGACGACCGCATCAATTTTGTTATTGTTGGCCGTTAATGCGTTCTCCATAATTTTCAGCGCATTTTCAGGCAGCCAGCCATCGGCCCATTGGTCGCCAACTACTTTAATTTTCCCGTCGTCGATAAAGGGCTTGAGAACTTTCATCTGGCCTTCGCGGAATAATTTGGCGTTGTTATCAACAGGCGAGCCACCCATCAGGAAATAATTTCCTTGTGGCACTTTGTTAACCAGGCTTTGTGCCTGTAGCTCACCCACTTTTTCGTTATCAAAGGAAATGTAATAATCAATATCGGCGTTATTAATCATTCGGTCATAGGCTAAAACTTTAATGCCTTCTTGTTTCGCCTCTTTAACAACATTACTTAACACCTGGCCGTTATAAGGAATAATGACCAGAACATCGACGCCACGGTTGATCATATTTTCAATTTGTGACATTTGCGTTTCTTCATTGCCGTTAGCCGACTGAACAAACACACTTGCGCCGAGCGATTCGGCTTTCTTCACAAAAATATCGCGATCTTTTTGCCAGCGTTCAAGACGCAGATCATCAATGGCCATGCCAATTTTTACTTCTTTAGCATGCCCGGTGAAGCTTGCAAGCAGGAGAGTAGTGCAGAGAGTAAGGGACAGATTCTTTATCTTCATAATTATAGTGCCTTTTGTAGGGTTATGTTGCTGCTGAGATAAAAGAAACATTCACTGCTGTAGACGCAGCAAATTTTTAACGTGGAATGGCTGGCTGGCAATTACAGATTTTTATCTTCTCATTATGATATTTGGTTTATTTCTGAATTTATGACCGCGATCTGATTTTAAAATGCGTAACTTACTAATTACATACGAATCTGGAATAAGTGCCGAGAAATAGTTCGCTTGCGCATTATTTTGAGAGCCAGCGCACATTTGCGTATTCTCTCAATAGCAGTGTGAAATAACGTAATTGAGCAAGCGCGAATGTGTATTCACTATTACTTAAGTCTCGACTACTCGCCGCATCCCTTGATTATGGAGCTGAATATGCAAGCTTATTTTGACCAACTTGATCGCGTTCGTTACGAAGGCCCAAAATCCACCAACCCTTTAGCATTTCGTCACTACAATCCGGACGAGTTGGTGCTGGGTAAGCGTATGGAAGATCATCTGCGCTTTGCCGCCTGTTACTGGCATACCTTCTGCTGGAATGGGGCCGATATGTTCGGTGTGGGCTCCTTTAATCGTCCATGGCAGCAGCCAGGTGAAGCGCTTGAGCTGGCGAAACGTAAAGCCGATGTCGCGTTCGAGTTTTTCCACAAACTGAATGTGCCGTATTACTGCTTCCACGATGTGGATGTGTCGCCAGAAGGAGCGTCGCTGAAAGAGTATCTGAATAACTTCGCCCAGATGGTTGACGTGTTGGCTGAAAAACAACAGCAAAGTGGCGTGAAGCTACTGTGGGGCACGGCAAACTGCTTCACCAACCCACGCTACGGCGCGGGTGCGGCGACTAATCCTGACCCTGAAGTGTTCAGTTGGGCCAGCACGCAGGTTGTCACTGCCATGAATGCCACGCACCAACTGGGGGGCGAAAACTACGTACTTTGGGGGGGGCGTGAAGGCTATGAAACGCTGCTCAACACCGACCTGCGCCAGGAACGCGAACAGATTGGCCGCTTTATGCAGATGGTGGTCGACCATAAACACAAAATTGGTTTCCGTGGCACGCTGCTGATTGAGCCGAAACCGCAAGAGCCGACCAAGCATCAATATGATTATGACGTTGCCACCGTATACGGCTTCCTGAAGCAGTTTGGTCTGGAAAAAGAGATCAAAGTGAACATCGAAGCTAACCACGCCACGCTTGCAGGCCACTCATTCCATCACGAAATTGCCTCTGCCATTGCGCTGGGCATCTTTGGTTCTGTCGATGCGAACCGTGGTGATGCCCAGTTGGGCTGGGATACCGATCAGTTCCCGAATAGCGTTGAAGAGAATGCGCTGGTGATGTACGAAATTATCAAAGCGGGTGGTTTCACGACCGGCGGCCTCAACTTTGATGCCAAAGTCCGCCGCCAGAGCACCGATAAATATGATCTGTTCTACGGACATATTGGCGCGATGGATACTATGGCGCTGGCGCTGAAAGTGGCTGCTCGGATGATTGAAGATGGCGAACTGGATAAACGTGTAGCGAAGCGTTACAGCGGCTGGAACAGTGAGCTGGGACAGCAAATTTTGAAAGGTCAGTTATCCCTTGCGGACATTGCGAAGTACGCTGAGCAACACAACCTGGCCCCACAGCACCAGAGTGGACATCAGGAACTGCTCGAGAACCTGGTGAACCATTATCTGTTCGACAAATAATGAATAGTTAAGACGTAGTCAGGCCCGGCAGCGTCACGCTACCGGGCATTTCTGTAAAAGGAGTCACCGCAATGTATATCGGGATTGATCTTGGCACATCGGGTGTGAAAGCCATCCTGCTGAGCGAGCAGGGCGACGTGTTGGCAACACAAACAGAAAAGCTGAATGTTTCACGCCCACATCCGTTATGGTCGGAGCAGGACCCGGAACAGTGGTGGTTGGCAACGGATCGTGCAATCAAGGCTCTCAGCGAGCAACACAGCCTGCGTGAGGTAAAAGCGCTGGGCATTGCCGGGCAAATGCATGGTGCAACATTGCTGGATAACCAGCATCGCGTGCTACGGCCCGCGATCTTATGGAACGATGGCCGTTGTGGCGAAGAGTGCGCGATCCTTGAAGAGCGCGTGCCGACGTCCCGTGATATCACGGGGAACCTGATGATGCCGGGGTTTACTGCACCTAAGTTACTTTGGGTACAACGGCATGAACCGGATATTTTCCGACAAGTCGCGAAGGTCCTGTTGCCGAAGGATTATCTGCGTTTTCGCATGACGGGTGATTTTGCCAGCGATATGTCTGATGCCGCAGGGACGATGTGGCTTGATGTCTCTAAACGTGACTGGAGCGAGGCGATGCTTGCGGCCTGTCACCTGACTCGGGATCATATGCCTGCACTTTTTGAAGGCTGCGACATCACGGGCACGTTACAGGCGGCTATTGCCGAACGCTGGAATATACCTGCCGTACCGGTTGTTGCTGGTGGCGGTGATAATGCGGCGGGCGCGGTTGGTGTGGGGATGGTTGACGCCGGGCAAGCGATGCTCTCACTCGGGACTTCCGGTGTCTATTTTGCGGTCAGCGACGGTTATCGCAGTAACCCTGACAGTGCCGTTCACAGCTTTTGCCATGCTCTTCCAGGCAAATGGCACTTGATGTCAGTAATGCTGAGTGCCGCATCTTGCCTGGACTGGGCAGCGAAACTCACCGGCATGGCGGATGTGCCAGCGCTGATATCAGCTGCGCAGCAGGCGGATGAGTCTGCCGGCGCCGTATGGTTCTTACCTTATCTTTCTGGAGAGCGCACGCCGCATAATAATCCTGAAGCGAAAGGTGTTTTTTTTGGCTTAACACACCAGCATGGTCCTGCCGAGTTAGCACGAGCCGTCCTTGAAGGTGTGGGCTATGCACTGGCTGACGGGATGGATGTGGTCCATGACTGTGGGCTGAAACCTTCGAGTATCACCCTGATTGGTGGGGGGGCGCGGAGCAGTTACTGGCGACAGATGTTGTCAGATATTAGCGGATTGCAGCTTGATTATCGTACGGGGGGAGATGTCGGGCCTGCACTGGGAGCCGCCAGATTGGCACAAATCGCCATTCACCCTGATCAACCGCTTGCTGAGTTATTGCCACAGTTGCCGCTGGAGCAGCGTCATCAGCCCGATGTGTCCCGTCATGCCTGCTACGCTGAACGGCGAGATGTTTTCCGCAGAATTTATCAGCAGCTATTACCTCTGATGTCCTGAAAAACAGATCCCGACAGAACGTATCTGTCGGGATCGTTATGAAAAAACTAACTCACAAACCGGCGTGCATCGACGCGTTGCAGCAGCATCGACAACAGTAAACTGACAATAAGCGTGACGGAAAAAATCCAGGCGATATCCAGTATTGGCCAGCTTTTGAACTCAACACCTTGTGTACGCAGGGCGTGGATCACCAGGGCATGAAAACCGTAAATGCCCAGAGAATGGCGTGAGATAAAACCCAGAACAGGAAGTGGGCGTTCGTTTAGCGTGTTTTTGGCAAGGATCAGCAGTGACACCGCGCAGATAAAGACCACTGGACCACAATAAAGATACCAGGTATCGGCAAAGTTGCCGCGCCATTGCAGCTCATAAAGCGTCCCGCGCGAAATAATAAATACGCCGATGATAAACAACGAGGCACAAATTCCGTTCAGCCAGGGTTTACGCGTCTCCATCATCCCAATCGCCCTGCCCAGCATGCCGTACAGCACGTAGTAAAACGTATCGCCGCTGATATAGAGGTTGACGGGCAACCACTCAAAGCCGCCGATTTTTTGCGAAAGCGTGTTGGGATTCGCCACTACGCCAATCACGACCATCAGCGCCAGCAGCATTTTTCCGCTCACTTTTTTTACCTGAATCAGCGGTGAAACCAGGTAGATAACGATAATGGCGAAGAAAAACCACAGGTGATAGAACACCGGCTTTTGCAGCAGCAGTTTCAGTGACAATCCGGCATTAATTGGGGTAAACAGCAGGATATAGAGGAGAGCAACCGCGCTGTAAAAAAGCAGGCATGAGGCAATACGTGCGAAATGTCTGGGGCGGGCACTCCGTTCGCCAAAAAAGAGAAAACCGGAGATCATAAAGAACAGCGGCACACTGACACGAGAGGCAGAGTTCAGCACATTGGCGATATCCCAGTTAACGTGACTGATACTGTGCGCGTTGGTGACATACCAGGTTGTGGTATGGATCATGACGACCATCAGACACGCAATGCCTCGCAGGTTATCAATCCAGTTAATTTTTGACTGCATCAGTTCCTCTATGTCTTTTATAAATACAGTGTGACTGTCATTGTGTGATCGTCTTTCACTGGATAATTCCGAGTTTTATTTTGCGGGCTTGTATGAGGGCCACGAGATTCGCAGAATGCGAAGCCGTAATCTATAAAGACGTTGATACTAAAAATAACAGCCAGAGACCAGGGCAGTGATAAAAATGATGATGAAGCGCACGGTGTCACTCTTTCTACTGACCCTGCTTGCCGGATGCAGTGCTTCGCAAGAGGTTCCGGTACAAAAAGCACAACAAGGAAAAGTGAGTGTGAAACGCTCTTTGGATATGGAGCAATTGTGTAAAGATCAGGCTGCCTACCGCTATAACACCGGTTTGAAGAAGATCGATGTCACCGGGTTTGAACAGTTTCAGGGGAGCTATGAGATGCGGGGCTATACATCCCGTAAAGAGGGCTTTGTCTGCTCTTTTGATTCGGATGGTCAGTTTTTACATCTCTCTATGCGCTAACGTGTAGGTGCACACATCGGCCAGATCCCTTATGTACTCTGGCTGAAAGGCTTATTTCCCAATTTTCCCTAAACAAACCCGTTTCGTACTGTATATCTTGCAGTCAGCGGGTATACTGATCCCTTCCATTTAAAACCACACGTATCCAGCACGACATACTATGCAAAAGTTTGATACCAAGACCTTTCAGGGCCTGATCCTGACCTTACAGGATTACTGGGCTCGCCAGGGCTGTACCATTGTTCAACCTTTGGACATGGAAGTAGGCGCAGGCACTTCACACCCGATGACCAGCTTACGTGCGTTGGGGCCAGAACCGATGGCAACCGCCTATGTGCAGCCATCCCGCCGTCCTACTGATGGCCGTTATGGCGAAAACCCAAACCGTCTGCAGCACTACTATCAGTTCCAGGTGGTGATTAAGCCTTCTCCGGATAATATTCAGGAACTGTACCTCGGATCGCTGAAAGAGCTGGGTATGGACCCAACCATTCACGACATTCGTTTCGTGGAAGATAACTGGGAAAACCCAACGCTGGGCGCATGGGGTCTGGGTTGGGAAGTGTGGCTGAACGGTATGGAAGTGACGCAGTTCACCTACTTCCAGCAGGTTGGTGGTCTGGAATGTAAGCCAATTACGGGTGAAATCACCTACGGTCTGGAACGTCTGGCCATGTACATTCAGGGCGTAGACAGCGTTTACGACCTGGTCTGGAGCGACGGTCCGTTGGGTAAAACCACCTACGGCGACGTGTTCCATCAGAACGAAGTGGAGCAATCCACCTATAACTTCGAATACGCGGATGTGGACTTCCTGTTCACCTGCTTCGAGCAGTACGAGAAAGAAGCGCAGCAGTTGCTGGCGCTGGAAACTCCGCTGCCGCTGCCAGCCTACGAGCGTATTCTGAAGGCCGCCCACAGCTTCAACCTGCTGGACGCCCGCAAAGCGATCTCCGTGACTGAACGTCAGCGTTATATTCTGCGTATTCGTACGCTGACCAAAGCCGTTGCAGAAGCTTACTACGCGTCCCGTGAAGCCCTTGGCTTCCCGATGTGCAACCGAAACAAATAAGAGGCGGCGATGTCTGAGAAAACTTTCCTGGTGGAAATTGGTACTGAAGAGTTGCCACCAAAAGCCCTGCGCAGCCTGGCGGAATCTTTTGCTGCGAACGTGACTGCGGAGCTGGATAACGCTGGCCTCGCTCACGGTAATGTTGAATGGTTTGCGGCTCCACGCCGTCTGGCGCTGAAAGTGGCAAACCTTGCTGCGTCTCAGCCCGACCGTGAAGTTGAAAAACGCGGCCCGGCGATTGCCCAGGCGTTCGACGCTAGCGGTCACCCGAGCAAAGCGGCAGAAGGTTGGGCACGTGGTTGCGGGATCACCGTTGACCAGGCCGAACGTCTGACTACCGATAAAGGTGAATGGCTGCTGTACCGTGCTCATGTGAAAGGTGAAAGCGCTGAAGCGTTGCTGCCAAACATGATTGCGACGTCCCTGGCGAAATTGCCGATCCCGAAACTGATGCGCTGGGGCGACTCCGATGTGCATTTCGTACGTCCTGTGCACACCGTGACGCTGCTGCTGGGTGATACCGTTATTCCTGCCACCATTCTGGGTGTTGCGTCCGATCGTGTGATCCGCGGCCACCGTTTTATGGGCGAGCCAGAGTTCACCATCGATAATGCCGATCAGTATCCTGCTATCCTGCTGGAACGCGGTAAAGTCATTGCTGACTACGAACTGCGTAAAGCCAAAATCAAAGCGGACGCTGAAGAAGCGGCACGTAAAATCGGTGGTAACGCCGATCTGAGTGAAAGCCTGCTGGAAGAAGTGACCTCTCTGGTTGAATGGCCGGTTGTGCTGACGGCGAAATTCGAAGAGAAGTTCCTCGCGGTTCCTGCTGAAGCGCTGGTTTACACCATGAAGGGTGACCAGAAATACTTCCCGGTTTACGCTAACGACGGCAAACTGCTGCCAAACTTCATCTTTGTGGCCAACATTGAGTCCAAAGATCCGGTACAGATTATCTCCGGTAACGAAAAAGTGGTTCGCCCACGTCTGGCGGATGCGGAGTTCTTCTTTAACACCGACCGTAAAAAACGTCTGGAAGATCACCTGCCACGTCTGCAGACCGTATTGTTCCAGCAACAACTGGGTACGCTGCGTGACAAAACGGACCGTATCGCGGAGTTGTCTGGCTGGATCGCACGTGAAATCGGCGCAGACGTTAATCACGCCACCCGTGCTGGTTTGCTGTCCAAATGCGACCTGATGACCAACATGGTGTTCGAGTTTACGGATACTCAGGGTGTGATGGGCATGCACTATGCTCGTCACGATGGCGAAGCAGAAGATGTCGCTGTTGCGCTGAACGAGCAGTATCAGCCGCGCTTTGCGGGTGATGATCTGCCGTCTAACCCGGTAGCCTGTGCAGTGGCGATTGCCGATAAGATGGACACCCTGGCGGGTATCTTCGGTATCGGTCAGCATCCGAAAGGGGACAAAGACCCGTTCGCGCTGCGTCGTGCCGCACTGGGTGTGCTGCGTATCATCGTTGAGAAGAACCTGAACCTCGATCTTCAGACCCTGACGGAAGAAGCTGTACGCCTGTACGGCGACAAGCTGACGAATGCTAACGTTGTGGATGATGTTATCGACTTTATGCTGGGTCGCTTCCGTGCCTGGTATCAGGACGAAGGTTACACTGTCGATATTATTCAGGCGGTACTGGCACGTCGCCCAACCCGTCCGGCAGATTTCGATGCGCGTATGAAGGCGGTTTCGCATTTCCGTACTCTGGAAGCGGCATCCGCGCTGGCTGCGGCTAACAAGCGTGTTTCCAACATTCTGGCAAAATCCGACGAGACTCTGAACGAGCGTGTGAACGCTGCGACGCTGAAAGAGCCGGAAGAGATTGCTCTGGCGATGCAGGTTGTTGTGCTGCGCGATAAGCTAGAGCCATACTTCGCGGAAGGCCGCTACCAGGAAGCGCTGGTTGAACTGGCTGAACTGCGTGATGTTATCGACGCCTTCTTTGAGAAAGTGATGGTAAACGTAGAAGATAAAGATCTGCGTATTAACCGTCTCTCTATGCTCGAAAAACTGCGTGAATTGTTCCTGCGCGTGGCGGATATTTCATTGCTGCAGTAATGTTTGCGATACTCTAAAAAACCCGCTTCGGCGGGTTTTTTGTTGTCACCCTTAAACCACCTCCTAGGGAGGTGGTGATTGCTCCTGTAAGGCTATAGCCTGAAGAATGCCCATGCCGGAATATCTCTGCTTACTCACCACAA